>NZ_JBFUHS010000005.1:0-251866 GCF_056402255.1 Pseudomonas sp. P4_B4 | reverse complement strand
ACGCAAGTTGGGTGCAAGTGAGGTTACTGCCCGCAAAGTGGCGGGAAACTCTCGCTCCTGGTGGCGCAATAGCGCTCTTGAACTCAACCGAGTGCTCGATATGGCGTGGTTCGACAGAACGGGTTTACCGCGTCTCTCCTGACCTCAATCTCTCGAACCGCCCGGTGCGGACCCGCATGCCGGGTGGTGTGGCAGGGGAACGGCCTGTGAAGGCCGTCCCCTATGCCGATTTCAAGGGACGCGTGTGGGTTTCAAGCCATTGCGGCGCAATGCATCCGAAAGGTCGGCCAGGCTGGCAAATTGCTTATTATTGATGCTGCCCCACTGTGGGCGCTCGATGTACACGCCTGTGGCGTCGGCGTGGATCAGTGTGCGCACCAGTGAGCCGTCCCGGGCGCGGTGAACCAATTCGAGCTGGTTGCCGTACTTCTCGATGCTGAGCATGCCCGGTTGATTGAGTGCAGCCTCGAGTACCAGTTCCCTGGCAAGCTCTGGGGATTCCACTTGCAGGAGCAGGTCGTTCTTGATGGTGAACACGGTGCTGTCTGTTCTGCTGGTTCCGGATTCTCCCGGATCTGGCTCAATGCTCGTGGGCTGGGCGACCTCGCCACTTTTTACCCGCAGTCCGATGCCCCCTTCCAGTTCGCTGACACCCGCGACGCCTTCCCAGGTATTGGAGTGGGTATTGCCAACCAGTGCAATCCAGCGATGAGGGCCTCTAGCGGCCTGATCAGCATCGATAATGATCTTGGCAAAGTAATTCATCATTTTGTGCCGGTGGGCGTGTGCTGTCTCGAACATGTTATCGACGCGATAGCTGGCGGCACAGTCGATCGCCTGTACGCGAATGTGGTTTTTCTGCGCGGCCTTGACCACTTTCATAAAGGTGAATCGGCCAGAGGGATCGGTGTGATGACCTATATCAAGGTTCTTCAGGTAACTTTTCAGGCTTTTCGACATTACGCCGCTCTTGTTGAAAACATCCAGGTCCGCCTGATGGAAGTCGTTGAGCAGGTGTTCCATGTACAAGGTTTTAACCTTTTGTTTGCTGAGTATTTCCATGTTCTCGATCAGGAACTGTTTGCTGCCAATGCTGGAGTGGCTTTCGCCGACTACAAGGGCGGGTGACTCTTCGAACAGCGTCTCGATGATGTCCTTGGTTCGGCTTACCGGGCCAAAGGTCGGAATGGTCGGCCTGGGAGGGAGTTCCGGAAGGTTTTGATAGTAGGCCTCTGCGTCTCGAAACAAGGTTTTTCTCAGGGCCTTGAACTGCATCAGAGCGCCTCCGGGATTAAAGATGTCGTCGAAAGCGTCACTGAGTTGATTGACTTTGTAAACGTCAGTGACGATAGGCAGCAACTCGGCCCGTAATGCCTGGGGCACGTCATAGACAGTGGTGGGGCTGGCTACGTTAGGTAAAGGTTCTGGCGTCCTTCCCCATGGCCAGCATCCGAAAATGCTACCGCCGCCATACAGCCCGGGCCGTGTCAGGAGTTCCCATTCACCCGCGGCGTTCAAGCGAACCGGCAGGTTGCGGTAAAACGAGAACGGATTGGCGGGATCGATGATGACCCAGGTCTTCAACTCGTTGACGTAGCGCACCAGGTAGTAGTCGCCATTGATCCTGATGTAGTTGCCGCCCGTCGCCGGCTGATAAATGTTGCGGTACTGGCCTTCCTCGGCCGCTACCTCCAACCCGTCGAGTACCTCATTGGTCTCGAACGGGGCCAGCGGGTTTTCACCTTCCAGGACATAGGCTCGACCAGGAGCGGTAACGGTGATTTTCGGCGGGGCGCCATTGGGGTGTTCGTTTTCGGCGGCGAGATTCTCCTGGGGGGTGAACTCATCGTTGGCTTCACCGACTTCCGCTACCTCGACCGAGCCGCCGAGCGCCAGCGCATTGAAGAGGGTATCGATGCTGCTGAAGATGGCGCCGAGTACACCGGCCTTGCGCTCCTGGGTATTCTTCCCGTTGACGGCCAGGTCGATGTTCAGGCCGATGTTGGCCAGGCCGGCGCCGACAGCCGCCAGGGCAACCGGCCAGCCCACCACGGCCATCGCCCCAAAGAGGCGGCTGAAGGTGCTCAGGTAGCCGATCCACATCTTTTCCCGCAGGTCGCCATTGGAGCGCAGGGACAGATCGGCATCGTCGAACATACGTTCCCTGACCGAGTCACGGATCCAGCTGAAGACGTCACCCTCGATGTCGGGCGCGTCCTGATCGAACAGGCTGCTGTCGTATTTGCCCCAGGTCGAGTACAGCAGGTCGATCGTGTGATTCAGGCCGACGTTGTCGCCATCCTGTTGTTGGGCCGACAGGGGAAAGTGCGCCATGAAGCGGGCGCGATTATCCGGGTGGTTGTTCTGGCACAACAGCCACCAGTGCAGGTCGTGGGAGGTTTCGAATACATGGAAGGCATCTGTTTCGCCAGGGGTATACAGGATCTGCCGACCCTGGCGGTCGATGATGCGCAGTATGTCGCAGGCGAAGTAGTTGCCGATGTACAGCGGCGCGACCCGCAGGCCTTCGGCAGGCGGCTCATGGGCGTGGAGCATGTCGAGGGTGATGGGCCAGGAGAGATGGCCGGCCACGGCCTTGAGCACGGTCTTGAGGTTCTCGTTGCTCAGGCGTGAGCCATCGTGCTCCTCCAGCGCCTTGGAAATGAAATTGAGCTTGGCCAGGGTTCGGAAGTTGTCCGAATGATTGCGCCAGAAGGCGCCCATCTTGTCCCAATAGCGGTCGTGAAAATTGATGCGCCACAGGTCCTTGATGACCACGCTTGGGTACATCTTCACTTCGTTGGTTTCGTTGTAGATCCGGGCGTTCGCCCCCTCGTTGTAGAAACCGCCGTCACTGTCCAGCAAGTCGGCATTGTCCTGGTCGTGGGCTTGAAAGCGCTGGATCACCAGTTGCGGCAAGGTCAGCGACTCAATGGGCTTGGGGTAGTGCTCCCAGAACAGGAAGGCCTTGTTGCTGGACACCGAGGTGTTGTCGAAACGGTGCCACCAGACCCGGTCCGGATCGATGTGCTGGATGCCGTATTTGTCCAGAATCCCCCGGGCTTCGATATGGGCCATGTCGTGCATGTCGGGGCATGCTTCCACGAACGGGACCACCAGGTCGTTGAGGGCCCGCACGTCGTCGGGGTTGGGAAGTAGGAATTGTGAGTTTGTATCTGAAGAATTCATTTCTCTCTCCTTGAGAAATGGATGGGTTTGAAGTCGGCACTATGCGCTGCGGACTACAGCCGGATCTGTAGGAATGACGGCGCACGGTGCCCGGTATTGATGGATCTGTGTTGTCAGAGGCAGAGCTGAACAGATTGCAGCCCCGCTGCGGCCCGTCGTCACGCCCGCTTTGCTGTTTCTTTCACAACTGCGGGTGTATCGTATTCGCCTTTTGCGGGCCCCGGGCCTGTCGCTGATACGTGAGGTAGTTGAGTTCATGTCGTTTACCCGTCGCCAAATCCTCGGTGGCCTGGCCGGTCTTGTTGTCGTTGGTGTCGGTGCGGGGGGCGCGTCGCGCTACTGGCTGGGCAAGATGGCTGACGCCGAGGCGGGCCACGATTACGAGCTGATCGCAGCGCCGCTGGACGTGGAACTGGTCGCCGGGCACAAGACCCAGGCCTGGGCCTTCGGTCCGTCGGCGCCGGGCACCGAATTGCGGGCGCGCCAGGGTGAATGGCTGCGGGTGCGCTTCATCAACCATCTGCCGGTCGCCACCACCATTCACTGGCATGGGATCCGCCTGCCGCTGGAAATGGACGGTGTGCCTTACGTGTCGCAATTGCCGGTGTTGCCGGGTGAATACTTCGACTACAAATTCCGCGTGCCGGATGCCGGCAGCTACTGGTATCACCCGCATGTGAACAGCAGTGAGGAACTCGGCCGTGGCCTGGTCGGCCCGTTGATCATCGACGAACGCGAGCCGACCGGTTTCAAGTATGAAAAGACCTTGAGCCTCAAGAGCTGGCATGTCGACGACGTCGGCAATTTCGTCGAGTTCAGCATTCCCCGTGAAGCGGCCCGTGGCGGTACGGCGGGGCGCCTGGCGACCATCAATGGCGTGCCGCAAGCGGTGATCGACCTGCCGGCCGGGCAGATCACCCGTGTACGCCTGCTCAACCTCGATAACACCCTGACTTATCGCCTGAACATTCCCGGCGTCGAAGCGCAGATCTATGCGCTGGACGGCAATCCGATCGAACCGCGTCCACTCGGCAAGGAATACTGGCTCGGTCCGGGCATGCGCATTTGCCTGGCGATCAAGGCGCCGCCGGCCGGTGAGGAGTTGTCGCTGCGCAACGGTCCGGTGCGCCTGGGCACGTTCCGTTCGGTGGCCAATACCGATGCGCCGACCGAGTGGCCGCCGGCCCTGCCGGCCAACCCGATCGCCGAGCCGGACCTGGCCAATGCCGAGAAACTCAACTTCAATTTCGAATGGGTCGGCTCGGTGTCGGTCAATGTCGACAACGGCAAGCCGCCGAGCCTGTGGCAGATCAACGGCAAGGCGTGGGACATCACCGACAAGACCTGCGCCGACCGCCCGATTGCCAAGCTTGAGAAGGGCAAGAGCTACATTTTCGAATTGAAGAACATGACTCAGTACCAGCACCCAATTCACCTGCACGGCATGAGTTTCAAGGTCATCGCCTCGAACCGGCACAAGGTCATTCCGTACTTCACTGACACCTACCTGCTGGGCAAGAACGAGCGCGCGCAGGTAGCGCTGGTGGCGGATAACCCGGGTGTATGGATGTTTCACTGCCATGTGATCGACCACATGGAAACCGGCCTGATGGCCGCCATCGAGGTGGCGTGATGCGTCAGATTCGTCCCGCCGCCATCATCGACCGCAGCCGTGATCGCGAATTCATGCGTGAGGCCCTGGCACTGGCGGCCCAAGGCGCGGCCCTCGGCGAAGTGCCGGTGGGCGCGGTGCTGGTGCAGGACGGGGAAATCATTGGTCGCGGCTTCAACTGTCCGATCACTGGCAGCGACCCGAGCGCTCACGCCGAGATGGTCGCGATCCGCGCCGCCGCTCAGGCCGTGAGCAACTACCGCCTGCCGGGTAGCACGCTGTATGTGACGCTGGAACCGTGCAGCATGTGCGCAGGCCTGATCGTGCATTCGCGGATTGCGCGTGTGGTGTACGGTGCGCTGGAGCCGAAAGCCGGGATCGTGCAGAGCCAGGGGCAGTTTTTTACCCAGGGTTTTTTGAATCACCGGGTGTTGTATGAAGGCGGGGTGTTGGCGGAGGAGTGTGGGGCGGTGCTCAGCGAATTCTTCAAGGCACGGCGCGCGAAGTCCTCAGACTGAACACCGAACCCCTGTGGGAGCGGGCTTGCTCGCGAAAGCGGTGGGTCAGACACATTAATGTTGACTGACACTCCCTCTTCGCGAGCAAGCCCGCTCCCACATTTTGATCTCCGTTGATCGGGAGATTGGGGTTTACTTGCGGGCGACAATGACGGCGCGCATCGGCGCCGGCAGCCCTTCAACGGTCTTGCTGTGATCCTCGGGATCGAGGAAATCGCTCAGCGACTGATACTTCATCCACTCCGTCCCGCGCTGTTCCTCGACCGTGGTGGTGCTCACATCCACGCACTTCACATCCGTGAACCCGGCCCGACGCAGCCACAACTCCAGCGCCGGCACCGACGGCAGGAACCACACGTTGCGCATCTGCGCGTAGCGGTCTTCCGGCACCAGCACCTGATGCTTGTCGCCTTCGACCACCAGGGTTTCCAGCACCAGTTCACCACCCTTGACCAGGCAATCCTTCAGCGCCAGCAAATGCTCGATGGGCGAACGGCGGTGGTAGAACACGCCCATGGAAAATACCGTGTCGAACCCTTCGAGGTTCGGCGGCAGGTCTTCGAACGGGAAGGGCAGGTGCCAGGCATTCGGCTCGGACAAGTAACGCTGCACCGCCTGGAACTGGCAGAAGAACAGCCAGTTCGGATCGACGCCGATCACGCTGTCCGCGCCAGCGCCAAGCATGCGCCACATGTAATAGCCGTTGCCGCAGCCGACATCGAGGATGCGCTTGCCTTTCAGGTCCAGGTGCGGAGCGACCCGCGACCACTTCCAGTCCGAGCGCCATTCGGTATCGACATGCACGCCGAACAGGTCGAACGGCCCCTTGCGCCATGGCGACAGGCCCATCAATGCAGTACGCATTTGCGCGCGGGTTTCATCGTCGCAATCGGTATCCAGCTTCAAACCATTGAGCAAATCGACTTCGCTCGGCTGGATCTTCGGCAGGGCGTCCAGCGCGCTTTGCCAGCGTTCCAGGTCGCCATGGCCCTTTTCCATTTTCTTGTCGAGTTGCGCTTGCAGGGTGCTGGCCCAGTCGGCCAGCGGGGTGCCGGCCAGACGGCGGGCGAGGGGGGACAGATCAATCATGGCAAGGCAATCAACGAGGCAAAGTTAAGACACTGGAACCACGGCACGACTTTCGAGAACCCGGCGGCCAGCAGGCGTTCGCGGTGTTCTTCGAGGCTGTCGGGCTTCATGACGTTTTCGATGGCGCTGCGCTTCTGGGCTATTTCCAGCTCGCTGTAGCCGTTAGCGCGTTTGAAGGCGATGTGCAGGTCGGTGAGCAGTGCGTGCTCCTGCTCGTCTTCGAAGCGCAGTTTTTCCGAGAGGATCAGGGCACCGCCGGGCAACAGCGACTGACGGATGCGCGACAGCAACGCCGTGCGCTGCTCCGGGGCGATGAATTGCAGGGTGAAGTTCAGCGCTACCACCGAGGCCGGCTGGAACTCCAGCGCCAGGATGTCGCCCTCGATCACTTCAACCGGCAGCAACTCCTGGAACATCGAATCCTGCCCGTTGAGGTACTCGCGGCAGCGTTCGACCATCGCCGCGGAGTTATCCACAGCGATGACACGGCAACCGTCGGTGCGCACGTGCCGGCGCAGGGCCTGGGTCACGGCGCCCAGCGACGAGCCGAGGTCGTAGAGCACACTGTTGGGCTGGGCAAACTGCGCGGCAAGCACGCCGAGGTTTTCCACGATGGTCGGATAACCCGGCACCGAGCGCTTGATCATGTCCGGGAACACCCGCACCACGTCCTCGTTGAAGGCGAAGTCAGGCACCTGGGCCAAAGGCTGGGCGAAAAGGCGATCGGGTTCTTTGCTCACGGCGGTTCCAGCGGTGTAGGTGGAAAAGGCCGGCATTTTAGCCAAGTTGGCGCGGGGATGCGCGGGTTGTCTGATAAAGCGGCGGGGGTTAGCGGTTGGAAACGCTGTTGTGGCGAGGGAGCTTGCTCCCGCTGGGCCGCGCAGCGGCCCCAATACCATTCAAACCGGTTTAATCAGATGGATCAGACTGGCCGGGGTTGCGACTGCTGCGCAGCCGAGCGGGACGGTGCGGCGTTCCGACAAGCTCCCTCGCCACAGGGGTTAACGTGATCTTTGGGGGAATGCCGAGGCTGTGATCCCCCATTGCCCCAGCCAGTAACTGAGGATGATCACATAAGGCGCGGCATCGAACGGCACCACAAACCGGCTGATGCCGATTACGCTGTCGGAGAACACAAACGCCACCGCCCCCGCTGCTGCCAAAAGCGCCGAACGCTTGGGCACCTCGGTGCCGAGCCGGGCCAGCGCGCGCCAGAGCATGGCGCTGATCGCCGTGCCATAGACAATCACTGGCAACAGCAAGGGGCCGAGGCCGTTGGAAATCAGAATCCCCAGCAGGACGGCACCGACGCCAAGGGCCAGCACCAGCGGCAGCACGGCCAGGCGTCGGCAATCGCTCAGATAAGCCTTGAGATAAGCCAGATGCGCGACCAGAAACGCACCCAGCCCAAACACGAACAAATCCCCCGGCCATGCCAGCAACACATCGCCGAGCAGGGAAAATATCAACCCCAGGCTGATCCAGCTCCGATATTCACCGGGCGGTGCGTCTTGCAGCCAGCCCAGCAGGGCCAGCACCGGCAGCGGCTTGACCAGCAGGCACAGCAGAGACGCATGCACGCTCAGGCCATAAAGGAAGGTCACCGCGCCCATCAGCGCCAGAATCAGCCAGCCCACGGTCAGTTAACCGAGATCGCGCAGTCGAACGAGTCCACCGGCAACACTTCCGGCGCCCACGGCTGTTGCGAGGTCAGGCGCAAACGCCCGGTGCCGGGCGCAAAAGCCTGAAAGCGCCAGGTCGAGACCCCGGCCGCGCCGACGATACCGGCATCTTCCGGATTTCGATAAACCTCTGGCCCCAGGGTGTGCAACACGCCGCCGGCCGAATCTTGAATCGCCCAGCGATAGCCCGTGGTCGGATTGCTCGGCAGGGTCAGGATCAGGTTTTGCCCGTTGGTGAGTTTCACCGGACATTCGCTTTGTTTTTCCACGGTCACGTTGTGTGCAGGTTGCGTGGCGCATGCGGCCAGCAAGGCGAGGGCGAGGGGGACAAGCAGGCGAATGGGGGACATGGGGTCAGGGGCTCCGGCGTTCACGACGAACGGCGAGCATAACTTAAGATGAGACAAAGTGTGACAGTCAGCCTGGGCGGTGGTGTCAGGACTGACGCCTTCGCGGGCTTGCCCGCGAAGACGGCGGTACAGGCGCTACAGGAACATCAGAACAACACCTTCGCCACATCTGCAAACTTCTTGGCAAAGTGCACGGTAATGCCTTCCTTCAGGTACTCCGGCAGCTCCTCGAAATTGCCCTGATTCGCCTCCGGCAGAATCAGCTCGAAAATCTTCTGCCGCCGCGCCGCAATCACCTTTTCCCGCACTCCGCCAATCGGCAGTACATGCCCGGTCAACGTCAGTTCGCCGGTCATGGCTACGCCTTTTTTCGGTGGCTGATTGCGCGCCAGCGAAAGCAGGGCGCTGGCCATGGTTACGCCGGCGCTCGGGCCGTCTTTCGGCGTGGCGCCTTCCGGCACGTGCAGGTGGACGAAGGCCTCGTCGAAGAATTTCGGATCGCCGCCATAGGACTTCAGGTGCGAGCTGACGTAGCTGTAGGCGATTTCCGCCGACTCTTTCATCACGTCACCCAACTGTCCGGTGAGCTTGAACCCACGGTTGAGGGTGTGGATGCGCGTGGCTTCGATCGGCAGGGTTGCGCCGCCCATGCTGGTCCAGGCAAGACCAGTGATCACGCCGACACCCGACAGCACCTGTTCGTTGCGGAACACCGGTTTGCCGAGGGATGTTTCGAGGTCTTTCGGGCCGAGCTTGATTACCGCCTTCGGCTCGTCGAGCAGTTTCATCACCGCTTTGCGCACCAGTTTGCCGAGGTTTTTTTCCAGCTGGCGCACGCCGGCTTCACGGGCATAACCGTCGATCAGCGCCTTGAGCGCGCTGTCGCTGATGCTCAGGCTGCCCTTGGACACGCCGGCTTTCTCAAGCTGCTTGGGCCACAGGTGACGCTTGGCGATGGCGACCTTTTCCTCGGTGATGTAGCCCGACAGGCGAATCACTTCCATCCGGTCCAGCAATGGGCCGGGGATCGAATCGAGGGTGTTGGCGGTGCACACGAACAGCACTTTCGACAGGTCCAGCCGCAGGTCCAGATAGTGGTCGAGGAACTCGACGTTCTGCTCCGGATCCAGGGTTTCCAGCAACGCCGAGGCCGGGTCGCCCTGGTAGCTCTGGCCCATTTTGTCGATTTCATCGAGCATGATCACCGGGTTCATCACTTCGACGTCTTTCAACGCCTGCACCAGTTTGCCCGGCTGCGCACCGATGTAGGTGCGGCGATGGCCCTTGATCTCGGCTTCGTCGCGCATGCCGCCGAGGCTGAAGCGGTAGAACGGCCGGCCCAGGGATTCGGCGATGGATTTGCCGACGCTGGTCTTGCCCACGCCCGGCGGCCCCACCAGCAATACGATGGAACCGCTGATCTCGCCCTTATAGGCGCCGACCGCGAGGAATTCGAGGATGCGGTCCTTGATGTCATCGAGGCCGGCGTGGTGTTTGTCCAGCACCTTTCGAGCGTGCTTGAGGTCGAGTTTGTCCTCGCCGTACACGCCCCACGGCACCGAGGTCGCCCAGTCGATGTAATTGCGGGTGACCGCATATTCCGGCGAGCCGGTTTCGAGGATCGACAGCTTGTTCATTTCCTCTTCGAGGCGTTTCTGCACCTGCGCCGGCAGGACTTTGCCCACCAGCCGCTGTTCGAACTGTTCGAGATCGGAGCTGCGGTCGTCCTTGGTCAAGCCGAGTTCCTGCTGGATGACCTTGAGTTGTTCCTTGAGGAAGAACTCGCGCTGATGTTCACCGATCTTGCGGTTAACTTCGGCGGAAATCTCTTTTTGCAGGCGCGCGACTTCGACTTCTTTGCGCAACATCGGCAGGACTTTTTCCATGCGCTTGAGCATCGGCACGCAGTCGAGCACTTCCTGCAGCTCACTACCGGTGGCCGATGTGAGCGCGGCGGCGAAATCGGTCAGCGGCGACGGATCGTTGGGGCTGAAGCGGTTGAGGTAGTTCTTCAACTCTTCGCTGTACAGCGGGTTGAGCGGCAGCAGTTCCTTGATCGCGTTGATCAGCGCCATGCCGTAGGCCTTGACCTCGTCGGTCGGCTCGGTGGGCTGGTGCGGGTACTCGACTTCCACCAGGTATGGCGGGCGGTGATGCTTGAGCCAGGTCTTGAGGCGGACGCGGGTCAGGCCTTGGGCGACGAATTGCAGCTTGCCGTTTTCGCGGCTGGCGTGGTGCACCTTCACCAGGGTGCCGTAGAGCGGCAGGGCCGAGGTGTCGAAGTGGCGCGGGTCTTCCTGGGGGCTGTCCATGTAGAACAGGGCCAGGGAGTGGTGTTCGGACTTGGCCACCAGGTCCAGGGTCTCGGCCCACGGCTCTTCGTTGACGATGACCGGCAACACTTGGGCCGGGAAAAACGGGCGGTTGTGAATCGGGATGATGTAGACCTTGTCCGGCAGGTTCTGGCCAGGCAAGGCCAGGCCTTTGCCAGGTTTGTGCTGCGGGGCGTTTTCCGGATCGGCGTATTCGCTCGGGTCTTCGGGGAATTCCTGCTGGTCGCTCATGGGGGCACCTGCGCAATGGGTATGGGTCTTAGATGGGGCAGGTTGGCGGTGGTTTCAACGGTCATTTTCTGCGAAGCGGTGTTTCGCAGGTGTGTTCAGCGCAGAGACAGGTTAGCTGAACCATGGCCGTGCACGGTCAAAATGTGGGAGCGGGCTTGCTCGCGAATGCAGTGTGTCAGTCGATGCAAATGTTTTCTGGTACACCGCTTTCGCGAGCAAGCCCGCTCCCACAGGGGGGGGCGGTGTGGCACAAAAAAGGCGACGCCTGTGAGGGCGTCGCCTTTGTTTTGACTGCCGCTAAAACTTACTCGGACAGTTTGTACGCAATCACATAGTCACCCATTTTGGTGCCCAGTGAGCCGTGGCCACCGACGACCAACAGCACGTACTGCTTGCCGTCCTTGCCGGTGTAGGTCATCGGCGTGGCCTGACCGCCAGCCGGCAGGCGCGATTTCCAAAGCTCGTTGCCGGTGTTGACGTCATAGGCGCGCAGGTATTGATCCAGCGTGCCGCTGAGGAAGCCGACCCCGCCGGCGGTGACCATCGAGCCGCCCATGCTTGGCACGCCGAGTGGCAGGCCGATAGGCAATGGCGAGCTGTCGCGGCTGGTGCCGTTCTTGCGTTTCCACACGACTTTGTTTGTGGTCAGGTCGATGCCGGCCACGTAGCCCCAGGCCGGAGCCTGGCACGGTACGCCGAACGGCGACATGAACGGGTGCATGATCACCGCGTACGGTGCGCCTGTGTTCGGTTGCACGCCCGCGGTTTCGCTCTCGCGCTTGCTGCCGGCCGCGACTTCGGCGCGAGGCACCATTTTCGAGACGAAGGCCATGTAGTTCGGGCTGGTGAACAGCATCTGGCGAACCGGGTCGACCGAAACTCCGCCCCAGTTGAAGACGCCGACGTTACCCGGATAGATCAGGCTGCCCTGTTCCGACGGAGGGGTGTACTGACCTTCGTAACGCAGCTCCTTGAACTGGATGCGGCACAGCATCTGGTCGAACGGGCTGGCGCCCCACATGGCTTTTTCGGTCAGTTCCGGGGCCAGCAGGTTCAGGTCCGAACGGGCCTGGGTCGGCGCGGTGTGGTCACCTTTCACGGCGCCTTGCGGAACCGGGATTTCCTTGATCGGGATGATCGGCGTGCCGTCGCGACGGTCGAGGACGTACAGGCTGCCCTGTTTGGTCGGGGCGATCAGCGCAGGTTTCACGCCGTCGGCGGTTTTCATGTCAAGCAGGGTTGGCTGGCTGCCGACGTCCATGTCCCACAGGTCGTGGTGAGTGAACTGGTAGTTCCAGCGCACCTTGCCGGTGGCCAGATCCAGCGCGACCAGGCCTGCACTGAACTTCTCGGCGCCCGGGGTGCGGTCTGCGCCCCACTGGTCAGGGGTCTGGTTACCCAGTGGCAGGTAGACCATGCCGAGTTTTTCGTCGACGCTGGCCAGGGACCACATGTTGGCCGAGTTGCGGCTGTAGTGTTCGCCCTCTGGCAGCGGTTCGGTCGCGTCGGGATTGTTGCTGTCCCAGTTCCACACCAGATGACCGTCGTGTACGTCAAAGGCACGGATTACACCGGATGGCTCGTTGGTCGACTCGTTGTCGGTGACGTGGCCGCCCATGATCACCAGGTCACGGGTGATCGCTGCGGGCGAGGTGGAGTAGTAGCCACCGGGGGTGAACGGTCCGATGCCTTGAGTCAGGTCAACCACACCGTTTTTACCGAAACCTTCGCAGACCTTGCCGGTGTCGGCGTTGAGTGCGATCAGGCGTGCATCAGCGGTTGGCAGGTACAGTCGACGCGGGCAGGCCTGGGCGACGGCTTTGCCTGCCTCGGAAATCACTGCAGAGGCAGCGTTTTCAGACTTGGCGTAGGCCGCTTCGTCGTAGTACGACACGCCACGGCAGGTCATGTGGGCGAAGCCCTTGAAGCCCACCGGGCTCTTGATCTGCGGGTCGAAACGCCACAGCTCCTTGCCGGTGTCCGGGTCCAGCGCCAGCACCTTGCTATGGGCGGTGCAGGCATAGAGCATGCCGTTGGCCTTGAGCGGGGTGTTTTCGTTGGTCAGTTCCACCGGGTCATCGGCGGTCGGCAGGTCGCCGGTCTGGATACGCCAGGCTTCTTGCAGCTTGCCGGCGTTGGCCGGGGTGATCTGCTTGAGCGGCGAGTAGCGGTCACCGAACTCGCTGCGGCCATAGGCCTGCCAGTCTCCGTCAGGCATTTGTGGCGCAGTGCTGGTCATTTCAGCCGAGTCACGACCCAACTCGCCTAAGGTCTCGCCCGGGTGAGTGAACTGGCTGGCTACGGCGGTGGCGCCGGCCAGGACCACGGCCACGCTCAAGGCGCCAGTGCCCATGGGGGCAGGGCCGTTGATCAGCAATGGACGACGGAACCACGGCAGCAGCATCACCACACCGAGGGCGAACCACAGCGCCAGACGTGGCACCAGTTGCCACCAGTCCAGGCCGACTTCCCACAGCGCCCACAGGGTGCTGGCGAACAGCACCAGTGCGTACAGACCCAGCGCCGCACGGCGGGCGGCGATCAGCAACACGCCGCTCAGCGCGATGCCGATACCGGCCAGCAGGTAATACAGCGAGCCGCCGAGCATGCTCAGCTTGATCCCCCCGGCCAGCATGGCCAGGCCCATTAGCAGAAGCAGTATGCCGAGCAGGGTCGGCCATAGACGGCTTCGACCCAAGGCACTATCAGTGCTCATAGTGTGATTCTCCGTGACGTTTCAAGTAGTCCCGCGCAAGTTCACTGTAGATGACGATCTTGCGCGGGCATGGTTCAGATAAAACTGGTGTGGTTGACGCAGTCCCTGTAGGAGCGAGCAGTGTGGCGAGGGGGCTTGCCCCCGTTGGGTTGCGAAGCGACCCCAATACCTGCAACTGCGGCGTGTCAGGCACACCGAGTGCAATGCTTTGCGACTGCTTCGCAGCCGAACGGGGGCAAGCCCCCTCGCCACATGTCGCTCCCACAGGGTTTTGTGGTGTTTGTCAGAACGACGACTGGACCTTGATCCCGCCGATCAGCGCGTCATCGACCTCGTTCACGCCACCGGGATGGCGGATGTATTGCAGGTTCGGGCGCACGGTCAGCCAGTTGGTCACGTGCACGCCGTAATACAGTTCGGCGCTGTATTCGGTGTCCTGGGGCGGCAGGAAGGACGGATTGTCGAAGTCGAAGACGGCCTTGGCCTGGTTGGTCGCCTCGGCATTCTTGCGAAAGGCCGGGTTGACGTGGACACGGGCCATGGCGAAACCAATGTCGTCCCGGGCGCGCGCGTCGAACGGGCCTTTGTAGACGAGGCCGGCCTGGACGTAGTTGTCGATGGCGTTGGTTTTCTTGTCGTGCATCGTGCCGTTGGCGAACAGGCTCAGGCCACGGGAGTGGTCGCTGGCGACGCTGGTGACTTGCTGCTGGAGGCCCAGCCACACGCCGTGTTTACTCGAGGCGCTGCGGTAGGCTTCGCCAGTCAGGGCGGCAGGTTGGCCA
Source organism: Pseudomonas sp. P4_B4 (assembly GCF_056402255.1). Classification (NCBI taxonomy): domain Bacteria; kingdom Pseudomonadati; phylum Pseudomonadota; class Gammaproteobacteria; order Pseudomonadales; family Pseudomonadaceae; genus Pseudomonas; species Pseudomonas sp. P4_B4. The sequence goes on along the minus strand of NZ_JBFUHS010000005.1, from coordinate 237,364 downwards.
TTGCTGTCCTTGTAGACGTCGGTGGCGTTGGCGCTGCTGTAGTAGTAACCGGCGCGATATTCACCCGGCAGGCCGTTGAGTTTCGGCGTCCACACCAGCTCCACCGGCAGGACCGCACCCTGGGTGCCGCTACCGCTGAGCTTGAAGCCGTTGTCGCGGTCAAGGTTCGACGGGTTCTGCTCGTACGCACCGACCTGTGCATAAAGCTCTGGCGTCAGGTGATATTTGACCCGCATCGCCCACTGGCTGACCGGCCAGTTGTACCAGATGTCGCCCGCCCAGTTGCCGACCTGGGAACCGCAGAACGCCAGGTTCTGGAAGTCGCAGGGGAAGCTGTTGAAATCTTCGCCTTCGCCGAATCGGCCGACCTTGATGTCGAGTTTTTCAACGAAGAACTTCTGCTGATACCACATCTGCGTCAGGCGCCAGGTCTGGCCGCGGCCCCAGACTTCCTGGGCCGAGGTGAAGCCGCCGACACGCGGGTCGTTGATGCGGTCGTTGCTGATGTTGTTGCCGTTGCGTTCGGTGATGGTCAACTGGAATTCGGCATCGTCCCAGCCGAGGATCTTCTGCAAGTCCAGGTGGGTGCCCAGGCCGAACTGGTCGCTGTAGCGCGCGGTGCGGTCGTGGTCGTAGCCACCGTGCAGATTGCTGCCCATTTCACCGGTGTAATCGACTTTGAAGTCGTAGCCTTTTTCCGCGAGCTCTGTGCGAGTGCCGTTCCAGTCACCGAGCATCCACGGTGAATCGCTATCGAAGGCCGGCGCCGCCTGAACGCAGGAGGCAAGGCCCAGCGCGGTGAGGCCACCGATCAGGGGCAGGATGTTTCGCTGGGCAGCAGTTGCAAAGACAGCGCTGTCTCGCAGGGTTTTAAAGTCGGGCATAGAGACGGAGTTCTTGATCTTTTTCTGGGGGATAAACGGAAAGCAGCAGGCGTGAAGCGAAAGCAGAAGCGTTTCAGCAGGCAGCGGGGCGCAAGGATAATGTTCTGTTACAAATAGAGAAAGTGCTTTTGCTGACATGCATCGTTTCGGATTTGGTAACAGTGACAAAAGATCGCAGCCTGCGGCAGCTCCTACATTGGAATGCGTATCCTGCCGCAGGCTGCGATCTTTTCCGTTTCACCTACATTTAACGTAAGGTGCGCGGCTTCCAATTCCCACTCTGCTCGAAGGCCCGGCATGACCGAACACAACACCGATCCGTTGCATGGCGTGACGCTGGAACAGATCCTCAACGCGCTGGTTGAACACTACGAGTGGTCGGGGCTGGCCGAGCGCATCGATATCCGCTGCTTCAAGAGCGACCCGAGCATCAAGTCGAGCCTGACGTTCCTGCGCAAGACCCCGTGGGCGCGGGAGAAGGTCGAACGCCTGTATGTGAAGTTGATGCGCACCAAACGACCGCTTTGAACATGGCCGACCCGTCTGCGTTACGCCGTCGTTTGGTGGCCATGGCTGCCATGCTTGGCTGGGCGGGATTGAGCATCCAGATGTACCTGATTCTCCATTCACGCTGGACGCTGGGCGCGAGCCTGATCGGCGGGCTGATGAGTTTTTTCAGCTATTTCACCGTGCTGAGCAACACCTTGGTGGCGACCGTGCTGACCTGTGAATGGACATCCCGCGAGTCCGCCGCGCGCCGCTGGTTCCTGCAGCCTTGGGTCAGCAGTGCGATTGCTGTGAGCATCGCCGTGGTGAGCCTCGCCTACAACCTGCTGCTGCGCCACTTGTGGCATCCCGAGGGCTGGCAATGGCTGGCCGATGAGCTGTTGCACGACATCATGCCGTTGCTGTTTCTGGGGTATTGGTGGCGTTGTGTGCCCAAGGGCACATTGCGCGTGTGGCATATCGCGCTGTGGGTGATTTATCCACTGCTGTATTTCGCCTATGCGCTGTTGCGCGGGCATCTGCTGGCGGTTTACCCGTATCCCTTCGTGGACGTGGACAAACTCGGTTATCCACAGGTGTTCATCAATGCCGGCGGGTTATTGGCTGGGTTTGTGGTGATTGCGTTGCTGGTGATCGGGCTGGATCGGTGGCGGGCTCGAAGGTGAGCGCTATGGGTGTTTTGAGCACCTTTTGTGGCGAGGGAGCTTGCTCCCGTTGCACTGCGCAGCAGTGCTAAAACCTGCAACCTGGTTAATCTGATACACCCAATGCGCAGATTTACGACTGCTTCGCAGCCGAGCGGGACGGTGCGGCGATCCGACAAGCTCCCTCGCCACAAAATCTTCAGCCTGCGATTGAGTGGATATCACTCCTCGCCGCTGTCCCCCAGTTTCCAGTACCCAACCGCCTTGACGAACTGCTCGTCCAGCCCATGCTCATCGAGCAACACCCGACGAGTCTGCCGCGACACCTTGCTCTCGGTCGCCACCCACGCGTACAGGCTGCCGGCTGGCACCTGGATCTGGCGCACGGTGGTCAGCAGATTGTCCTTGCCGCCTTCGCGCAGCACCCAGATCACATTGACCTCGGCCGCACTGTGCAGCACCTGCTGCTCCTTGCCGTTTTCCACTTCGACGATCACCAGCGCCCGCCGATTCGCCGCCAGACCTTCCAGGCGCCGGGCGATCGCGGGCAGGGCGGTTTCGTCGCCGATCAGCAAGTAGCTGTCGAAGATGTCCGGCACGATCATCGAACCCCGTGGCCCGCCGATGTGCAGGAACTGCCCGGGTTGGGCCTGCGCCGCCCAAGTCGAGGCAGGGCCGTCGCCGTGCAGCACGAAGTCGATGTCCAGCTCCAGGGTATCGAGGTCATAGCGGCGCGGGGTGTAGTCGCGCATCTCAGGCAGCGGACCGTTGTCCTTGCCGGCGCCCAGCATAAGGGTTTCCAGCGCCGCAGCTTGCTCGGCGTTCTGCGGGAACAACAGTTTGACGTGATCGTCCGTGCCCAGGCTGACGAAGCCTGCCAGTTCAGGCCCGCCCAAGGTAATCCGGCGCATGCGCGGGGTCAGGTCGACCACGCGCAGCACTTCCAGGCGACGGCGTTTGATTTCGTGCATGACACGGTGAATGGTGGTGATCACTTCAGTCATTCGGCGTTCTCCTGAACGGGTTGAACGGCGGGGCCGTCGACGATGGCTTTGGCGGTGTCGTTGAGCAGGTCACGTACCCGCAGGATTTCGTCCGGGCTCCAGCGCCCATGGTGCATTTGCAGGGCGTGGCGCAGGTTATGCACAGCCTCATGGATTTCCGCCGGGCGATCATGGCCGCGTAGCGAACGCTTGCTGACGTCGATGCGCATCCGCACGCCATCCAGTGCAACGGCTTGCTCTTGCAGGAACAGACGTCCGGCATCGGTGATGGTGTAGCGTTTTTTTCCGCCTTCGGCGTCGCCCAGGATCAGTTCGCTTTCTTCCAGGAATGTCAGGGTCGGGTAGATCACACCGGGGCTGGGGCAGTAGGCGCCCTCGAACATGCCTTCGATCTGGCGGATCAGGTCGTAGCCATGGCACGGCTGTTCGGCGATCAATGCCGGCAGCAACAACTTCAGATCGCCGGGGGCAAACACCCGGGGCCCACGGCCGCCGCGTTCGCGGGCGGGACGTTTCTCAAAGCAGTCACGGTTGTCGCCGTGTTCGCGGTGGGGGGAATGATGGTCTCTCATTTTCTGCTTTCTCTCGTCGTCTTTAGATACAACTTAAGATATATCTTAACGAAAAAGCAAAGGCTCCTGACCAACGGCAATCCCTGCATCGGCCCTGGCTTGAAGGTCAAATCGAAAAAATAGAGCTTATTAGTACAGGTAAAATCTCAGAAATTAGTGTTAACTCTCTAATGTATTAGTTTGCTCCATTGTTTGCTGGGGTTGTGGTATTGGTCTTACAGAAGGTACTTTGTTAATATCTCGAATATCATTGCAGGCAGGATGCTGTTTGTAGTCTGTCTCTTACAGTCAAACATCGCTTCTGTAGTTATTTCCGTTTTTTTTCTTTCTACTGTCATGGCACTCCGGCTACGCACTTGCAGGAACTTTCTTGCTTACTTTCAAGAACAATTGGTCGATCATCTTTCGGCGTTGAAAGTTCAGCTGGGCAAATAGCTGCTCGTGACAGTTTTGCTCTGTATGAACTTTCAGCCCTTCATCCTTTTAAAAACACAGGTACTGAAAGATGTTCAAGAAAATCGCGTTCGCTGCTCCCCTGGCTGTTTTGGCTCTGAGTTCTTCGATGGCGTTTGCCGCTACCGAAGCCAGGCACACCATCAGTCTGGTTGCTACTGTCAATGCTGACGACTTCTATGCGGTGCCGGTTGACTTTGATCTGGTCAACAAGGATCAGGACATGAGCTACAACCCCTCTACCGACTCCATGAGATCCGTCGATGGGCACTTTGATGTGCTTCATACCGCCGGCAAGGTCAACGCACGACTTGAAGGCGTCCCCAAGCTGATTGCCGGTAACAAAAGCATCGACTTGAAAGTCGAGCTCAATGGCAAGACGCTGACAACCACTTCACAGGAAGTTGTTGGAGATGAAGAGTCCAATACCCGTTATCGCGCGCCATTCAAAATCAGTGCGGTGACCACGCAAAAACCTGATGCAGGCGATTACACCGGCGTCGTGATGTTGGTTGTCGAGCCTTCCGTCTAAGTAATATTCGCGACGGCAAACCGTTTACTTATATCAAGTGACGTTCTCGGTCGGCAAACTTTCCGGTTTGTCGGCCGTGCTTTAACTCCTTTGTAATTAGAGAACTCGTTCATGTTCCCGATGACGCCCATCGCGGCGGCGCTTGCGCTGCTGTTATGTAGCAGTGCATTTGCGGCGCCCACTTCCGTTGATAACTCGCCGCGAAGTTTGCTGGCACAGGCCAAGGGCTTGCCGGCCGAGTTCGAGGAGCATTTCTTCGATGTTCCCTTGGCGGTTCGTGTCGAACTCGATCAACAACCACTGGGTGAGGCGATGATTGTGTTGTCCCGTGATGACCGGGTAACGCTGCTCGATTTCACCGACACCAGCGAAAGCCGCTTCACTGCAAGTGAGCGTGATACCTGGGCCGATATTCTCAAACCCGGTGTGACGCTGGGCACCTGCACAGGCCAATGCCCGGAGCAGATGCTGGCGGTTCACTACAACCTCGAAAATTCATTGCTGTCGATCGTCACTGAAAATGCCGAGCGCGACAGCGAAGCCAAGCGTTTCTACGATCAGCCCGAAGGCGGCAGCAATGGCCTGATGGTACGTAACCAGCTCAATCTCAATGGCGGCCAGGATCAGGACCTGGGCGGTCGTTTCGGCCTGGAGGCCAGCGGCAGCCTGGGCAACTGGAGCCAGACCTTCAACATGCAACTGTCCCGTCTTGGTGGTCCGGACAACAAGACCTACCACGCGGTGCACGAGCTCTATAGCCAGCGCGAACTGGAGGGCCGTTTTTTCCGACTGGGCTACTTCACCCCCAATTCCGAAGGCCTGACGCGCGAGCCCCGTTCGTTCGGCACCAGCCCCGATACGGCGGTGGGCGTGATGTTCGGCAGTTCCGACAGCCTGGCGATCGACAGCCCGAAACCCAGTGTCTATCCGGTTTATGTCACGGCCAACCGACAGGGTTCCGTGGAAATTTACCGCGACGGCTTGCTGATCAATACCCAGTCGGTTCCGGCGGGTTTGCAAACCCTCGACACCCGTCCGTTGCCCGGTGGCATTTACGAGGTGGAAGTGCGGTTGATCGAAGACGGTCAAATCACATCGACCACCCAGGAGTTGATTTACAAGCCGAACAATTGGCGCAACCACGATGAGCGTTGGCGCTACAACCTGTTTGCCGGACAGGAAAGCAAATTGCTGAGTAATTGGAATGATCAGGAGAGCGGCGATGCGACGGTGGGGGCGTCATTCAACTACTTGCTGCACCCACGGGTGATTCTCGGGCTGTCGGCACGCCAGGTCAGTGACAAGCTGCAGTACGGCAGCTCCATCGACTGGAGCCTGGCCAACAGCGTCAGCCTCTATGCCAACCTGTACCAGACCGAAGACCACGGCACCGGTGCCGATTTTCAAGGCCTGTACAACTATGGCGCCGGCAGTCTGGTGATCAGCCACAACCGCAGCTGGCTAGACACCACCAACACCTTCGACACATTGCCCGACGGCACCCGAGTGCGTCAGCGCAATGTGTTCACCGGCCAGACCAGCAATTCGTCATTGGCGCTGAACCACCGGATCAGCCGCAAAAGCTCGCTCAACGCACGGGTGTCCCACAGCGAGGGCAACGTCGAAGGTATGGGGGTGGACCTGGGCTGGACGCAACGCACCGTTCTGTTCGGCAGCGATGCCAACTGGCGGCTCTCGCTGTTTGATCGCCCCGGCAGCTACAGCAGTGGTGATGCGCGTAATCGCGGGGTCGACCTGAGCATCAACATGGCGCTCGGTGGCCCGGGGCAGCAGGTTTCCGGCAGCATCGGCAGCCGCACCGCCCGTGATGGCAGCCGTGACAACAACGCCTCCCTGGGTTGGCGAAAGGACCTGCAAGACCATGTGTTGCAGAGCGTATCGGTGACCGCGCTGACCGATACCTACGGTGTCGGATTGTCGAGCCTGGCGAACTTTCGCACCGATGCCATCAATGGTGACGGGTTCATCCAGCGTTCGTCCTTCAACGACAATTTCACCGGTGGTTTGAACCTCGACAGCACGCTAGTCGTTGGAGCGCAGCGCATGGCGTTGACCAGTCAGCACCAAGGACGTGGCGCCGGGATGATTGTCGATGTCGAGTCCGACATCGACGGCATTGCCCTGCGTGCCGACGACCTCAGCGGTGGCAGCGCTGCCTTGCGTCCCGGACGCAATTTCATACCGCTCACCGCTTACAAAAACAGTTTGGTGAGCTTCGACTTCGAAGGCAACGACGTCCCGGCGGCGAGCATCGAGCCGGCACGCACGCGCTATCACCTGAACAAGGGAGGCGTGGAGTACCGCAAGGTCCGTGTCATGAAAACCCTGACCGTGCTCGGCCGCTTGCTCGACCCGCAAGGACAGCCGCTCAAGGGCCATCACGTGATCAACCACGCCAGCCGTGGGGTCAGCGAAGTCGATGGCTTCTTCTCCATGGAAATGAATGCCGGCTCGCCAACCCTGGAAGTACGTTACGCAGACCAGTTGCTGTGCCAGTTCCGCCTTGATATCGACAAGCACCGCAGTGAAAACAACGTGCTGATGATCGGTGATCTGCGGTGTTCGCCGGACACGTTGGCGGATGCCACTTCCAACCAACGCACGGCAGGTTGAACGGCCCCGATTCCGATGTTCAAGAGAGTGTGATCATGAAACTAACGTCTACATGTTCCCGCCTGCTGCGGCGCAGTCGCTGGCTGGGGATGCTGGCCGTCGTCGCGGCGCCTTCGGCACAGGCGGTGAATCAGGAGATCCGGGCGCTGTTCACCCCGGACTCTGCCAACCCGCAACGAAATCTGTTCGTTAATAAAACGCCGGTCAGTGGCTATTGTGCCGACTATCCCAGCGAATGCCGGGACAACGAGACCTTCAGCATTCGCCTGCCCATGCGTTTCGAATCGGCGAGCACCATGCAACCCAATGCGTCGCCGCGCAACAGTGCGATGTTCAGCATTCCGGCCCTGTGGCGTCCGTTAACGGTGACGAACCGGGAAACGGGCGAAACGGAAACCGTCGAGGTGCGTATTGCCGGTTTCGGTTCCAGATACATCCTCAGTGATACCGCGGTCAATCTGACAGGTGCCGCCACGGCCATTGAAGGGCACCGCGCCTTATGGGGCGGTCCGGGGGGAGGCTGGGTAAACGCGGCACCTCCCTGCGCCTACAGTGGTGTCGGGCTGTATTCGGACAACTACTACCGGTTCTTCTGGAAGACCCCGGTACAAGGGACCTGCGTCAAGACTGCGAGTTTTCCGATACCAGCCATGACTTATGACTACCTGGACTTCTCCTATGAGCTTAAAACCCCCAATCCGCTGACGATGTCATCCGGGCTTTATACGGGGGACGTGAGTTATCGCATTGGTCCTGGTGGTGACTTCGACATGGGCGATGTGATGCTGCCGAGCGACCCCGACCTGACCCTGAATTTTGTGTTGGATGTTCAGCACACCCTCAAGGTCGACATCCCCCCTGGCGGCGAAAAAGTCCAACTGGTTCCGGCGGGCGGCTGGCAAAGCTGGTTGCACGCGGGGCGTAGACCTGTGCGTTTGTTTCGGGACCAGACGTTCAATATCTCCGCGTCTTCGCGGTTCAAGATGCTGCTGGAGTGTGAAATCACTGGTTTCCCCTATGACTGCCTGATTCTCGATCCGGTGTCTAGACGCTCGGTTGAATTGCAAGTCAGCGTCAGTCTGCCAAACGGGTTGACCAATCTCGCAGGGCAACCGGTCAAGCGCCAGCGTCTCAGAACAGGGGCCGCCAATGCGCAGCAATTTCAACCTGGTTTTTATGTAGATCGAGCACCGGGAATTCTGCACTTCGAGATCCCGCCACATCAGATGGAATTCATGATTCAACCCGGTGTGGCGTCCACCTATCGCGGCAAAGTCACCGTGATCTGGGATTCGGAAGTCTGATGGCCCGCGTATCGATGGCGCGTGTCCGATTTGTGTTCTATGTGATGAGGTTCAAGAGTATGAAACGTTTGTGGGCACTGCTGGGTTTGAGCGGTTTTTCCCTGGCGGCTTTCGCCGGACCGCAAATCAATGTCGGAACGGTTTACGACTACCTCGACAGCGACAAGAGCACGTACCTTAAACGTGTGTTCAACAGTGGAGACAGCACGGCGTTCGTCAAGGTCAGCATCCTGGAAATCGTCTACGACGCTGATGGCAGCCCTCGTGAAATTCCGCTCAAGACCCAGGCGGATGGCAGCGGTCGGGATGGGTTGATGGCCAGCCCCGCGCGACTGATCGTGCCGGCCAAGGGCATGCAGGGCACGCGTCTGTTGCACATGGGGGTACGTGACACCGAGCGTTATTTCCGCGTGCGCTTCGTGCCGGTGGTGCCAGAGAAAGAAGACGAATTCGCGGTGTCGAGTGAAGAGCGCGATGCCTATAAACAGAACCTGTCGGCGGGGGTCAACGTGATGACCGGGTTTGGCACGGTGTTTTTTGTCCGACCGAAAAACAGTCGCTTCGACAGCGTGATCGATGACAGCCCCGGCGTTTACCGGCTGCGCAACAACGGCAATACCGTCGTGCTGATCGATGAGTTTCGCAACTGCTCGCTGAAAAACGAAACCGAGTGTGAGCCGACCACCAAACACCACGTTCTGGCCGGTAAAACCTTTGAGTTCGAGAAAAAGCCCGACCGCGAATATCGCTTCAACCTGGTGGAAGGCGCATCGAAAAAAACGCTGCGCATCGCCAGCCAGTAATACCGGGAGGGGCGAGTCACCTTGGCTGGCTCGCGGTATTTTTTGTCGCAACAGGTACCTGACATGATCAAGCAATCGACCATCGCCGTGTGGATGAGCGTGATGGCGCTGATAAGTACCCAGGCTTTTGCTGCCCGGGAAGAGCGTACGTTCGAGGTGTCGGTGGATATCCCGACGCTGGGGTTTTACATCATCCCCGCCGAGTCGAACTGGATACACCTTGAACAGACGTTACCGTGGAACATCCATACCAAGACATTGGAGGGGCTGCGCAAGAATTTCGACGTCAAGCACGACACCAGCGCGATCGAAGCACGGTTGGAAGCAGAACCGTATCTGACCAACGGGCGTGACGATCAGAACATTTATTTGCGCGTCAGCTTCAACGGTAAGGAGTTGAGCCATGACCCACGACCGAGGGAAGTGCTGACCGCTGCGCAAGCAATCGCCGGTGGCCGCTTTCCCTTGGAGATCGTGCCGAAAGTGCCTGTCGGCGGATACAAACCGGGTGTTTATTACGGCAATGTGCAACTGATATTCATCGCCGCTGCGCCTTGATGTGCGGCAGCCTGACGCGTCAGGCTGCCTTTGACTTGCTTTGTGGACTTTATTGGCCGGCTTTGCGCAGCGCCTCTCGGGTCAGTTGTCTCGCCATCTGTTTCTCCTCGTCACCCAGGTCGATGAGAAAACGATCGAAGTCAGATTCGCTGATGGGCTCATCGGCAAAGACTACGGTCTCTGGAACGGGCAGAACGTTGATGAGTTCCCAGAGCCGGTTGCGCAGGTCGGCTTTCTCAATGTCTGACGTCGACTCGAGCCACTGAAGCTGGGTTGTGCGCAGTGTCTCCAGTTTCTCGAATTTGCTCTGGTAGAGATGTTTGTTCGTCTCCGTTCCAACAGGCCATTTTTCACACAAGTAACGCTCCCAGAAGTCCTGTTCAAGCATCTTGTTGATCAGACCATCGCCTTCGCCCAGGGCCAGCACCGTGTCGTATGCCTGATCGATCATGGTGTCGGTTACACCGGCTACCGTTCGGTACAACATGCCTTCGGATTGCCAGGGCAGGTTCAACCGCGAGACGAGACCCGTCTGGTACGCCAGGTAGATTTCGACTTCATCAGGGTTGCCGCCACGACTGGCGACGTCGGCCCGGGCAATGTCGTTGACGTGATCCAGCCGTGCGGCGCCTTTGGCCAGGGTCACCAGTTTGCGCTGAAGTTCTGCACTGTCGGTGGTGTACGAATACGCCTCGGAGGCGAGCACGCGAATCCCCATGTTGTTGAACAACTGCGCACCGGCATCGGCGCAATCGACGGGGGCGATGGCCATGGTGTAGAGCTGCTCGCGCAGATGAGTGTCGATGTACACGGCATCGAGCATGCGCGCCATGCGCTGTACCAATTGCTGGCGAGCAGAGCCACCAGCGGCAAAGTCCTTGGTGTTTTCCTGTTTGAGCACCGCCTCGATAAACTTATGAGACAGAGGGTCGTCGGACAGTTCCCGGAAAGAGGCGATCCGTTCTACCCCCAACCCCGGTACATTGGCCCAATCATTGGCAGTGGTCCGGTATTCCATCGGGTGAGGAATCACGAGAGGTTCGGGAGGCAATCCCACTGAGCGACGAATCTCCTGGTATCTCAGTTGGTTTACGTCCGACAAATCACCGACATTGAGTCGGGTGCGCGCAACGACCCAGGCTTCGGGCCTGCCGGGCACCACCTCGGGAATTACTCTGAGGGGATTGTCCCGCAGGTCCAGGAGAAAACCCCTTGGTCGGTTTTTGGCCAGGGTGCCGACGGGCCAGGTGGTCAGGCCGGTGTTTTTCAAGGCCACAACTTTGAGCCTGGGCATGCGACGAATGTCCGGTGCCATTGCCAGAGGGTTGCCTTCGAGCCTGAGTATTTCCATATAGGTGAGTTGCTTGAGTCGCAGCACTGCGTAGGCATCCAGCACAATGGCATTGTCGCTCAGCTGCAAGCATTCCAACCGGTGCATGGCCCCGATCCTGTCGGGCAGATTCTTGAGCTCGCAATGTCTGGCGCTGAGTTGGCGCAGGCGGGGGAAGTCTTGAAGCAAGCCATCCGGTGTTGCCAGAAAGCGCGTGTTGTCGAGCTTCAGTACCGTGACTTTATCCAGATATTTTTTCAGTTCCGGTCTTTTCGGCCATGAAGCTTCCAGGTCCACGGGCGATAGCCCCTGTGATACATCCCGTGAAAGATCCAGCGCGTAGCCATCCGGATCGATACGGTTGCCGAACTCGCTGTTCTTTCGCTCGAAACACTTGAGCAGACGCTCGGCAATGTGCGAGCGCGTGCCATGTAGCGGTATTGGATTATCGGCATCCAGCCCGGCGAATTGGTGCTCCCAGAGTTCGACAGTCTTGCGTAGTTCGTCGAGATCTTTTTCCTGTTCCTCCAGACGTTTCATCGGCTCGCCCTTTTCAATCAGGGCTTGGGCAAAGACGTCGACCTCGTTGTCGCTAAAATGTGGATGCAGGTCGTGAATTCTTTCGTGCAGTGTTTTTCCTTCCTTGCTTAGGCCTCCTCCACGTACCAACAGCATGGTCTCGTGCTCGGCCACCGTACGAATCGGTGGTGTGGCCAGAACCGCTCGGCGCTCGCTCGGTGTCTCGGTCTTGGCGATGATCCAGTGCTTGAAGAACCCGATATCCCCCGCTCGATATCCCACCGCTCTGCGCCCATCCCGGCCCATGGCCTGGAGCAGGGCTGGAAGAAAATCATCGGCTGCGTGGATCTGCTGATCCTCGGCGTCACGTACTTCGTATTTTCCGGATTCGTCGCGAATCATGACCCTTACTTGTGCTGCATCTTCCGGCCCGGCGCTGCATCGCAGTTCGCCGTCGAGCGCGCCTTGGCGGATTTCGATGCGCAGGTTGCCGAAGGTATCGGTTTGCGTCCGCAGGGTGCCCAGCACCAGGCGTTCGGTATCGCGACTGACCAGCGCGTTGTCGTACAGGCCGTGGGCGGCGCGCACCGCCTGGGTCTCGAACTGAAGTTCCCGGGCCTGGCTTTTCAGGCGCAAGGGCAGGCGCTTGTGTCGGGTAGTCTGCTGGCGTTCCGAATGGGTGGCGCCGGCGAAGATTTTTTTCGCGACGGGGCCGGGCAGTTCGGGAAATTCGCTGAAAAGTGCAGCCATTTCGGGGGACAACGCAGGAGGTGGATTCACCGGTGCCCCCAGGCGTTGCAGGGTGTCGGTCAGCAAGGGCGGCGGCGGGGCGTGCTCGATGTGCATCCTGCGCAGTTCGGCCTCTTCAGTACCGCTGATCTGACGGATCCGCTCCAGTTGTGTGTCGCTGAATGCGTCGGTCGTATGGCCCAGGCGACGCATCAGGGTCGTGCCTTCCCACTCGCGCGGGTTCTCCGTTTCACTGACCCAGGCACCATGACTGTTGTGCCGCAGGTTCGGGGTATACGCGTCGGGGCGTTGTGGATGTTGAATGCGGTGTTGTCCGGTTACCGGGTCTGTTTGCACGGCGAACAATTGATCGTCCAGTCGCAGAATCTGTTGCCCTTGATGCTGGTAAATCCCCTGTGCATCGGGCCTGGCGTCTGTGGGCAAGGCCAGGTCAGATTGTTGATAGGGGGCGAGGTCCGGGTTCCACAACCGCGTCCGCCCATCGGCCGTTTGCACCGGCTTGAGTCCTTCGAAAAACGGCGAGAGCTTCGCGCGCGCGACATTGCCGATTGCGCCGCCCGCGGCAAATGCGCCCAACTGGACGACGCTTTCCAGCACGCTGATGGTCTGTTCTGCCGCCTCGGCAAAATGACCCTCGGCCAGGTCGACGATACCCTCGACCACTTCATCGGTCAGTTGATAGGCGGTGTAGGCCAGCATCAACTCGCCAAGGCCGGGGACAAGCGGCGTGGCCACCAGCAGCGCGACGTTGAGAATGTCCGACAGCATTTTTTCCAGGTTATCCCACCAGGCCCAGCGGGCCATACGATCGGCGTACTCGGTGGAAATCGCGATTTCCCGCCCATCGTTGAGAATCTTGTTGAGCTTCTGGCGGTAGTAGTAGCCCCAGAGATCATTCTTGAACACAGTCTCTCGGTCGGTCTTGACGCTCGACAGGCTGAACTTCAAGTCGGGGTTGGCCACGGGCGTTTCACGCCAACTGGGCAAGCTGGAGCCAGGTGGGACCGGCTGCCATTCGATTGTGCTCAGGCGGTCATTGAGTCCGGCGAAGAAATGCCCGCGTTGCTGATGGGGCACGAACTGGCTGAAGTACTGTTGATAACTTTTGCTGGAGGTGCCATCGCGCAGCTGGCGTGTCAGTTGCGCCATGAAATCGAGCGTCGACGGGTACAGCTTGAGCGGATGCTCCGGGTCATGGGGAACATACGCCAGGACCGGGACGGCACCTGTGGCGGTGAATACATCGGGGGCGATCAGCACAATGCCAACCAGGCGCGTGTCCATCATCGACAGGTTGTAATAGCCGACGGGCTGACCGTGCCATTGCAGTTGTGAACGATCGTCGAGCATGCCTTGCACGACGTCATAGGCCTCCTGGTCGATGTCCTTTTTCATCAGGGCCATTTGTGCCGCAACATTCAACGCGCTTTTCTGACTGCGAATGACGATGTAACGCAGGTAATTGCTCGCCACTCTGTTGGTCGACAGCAAAAACTCGTTCAGATGCTGTTGGTATCTGGCACCGGTGTTCAGTTCGCGGCACAGTGATTTGAACTGATCGATGCTCAGTTTGTGCTTGAGGTGTTTGACCCCGAAATGCCCGCGAGCGTCGGGGCGGGTGATGAACTCGGAGTCTTGGTGAAATGACTCGTCGAGCGAAAAATTATGCAGGGCGGCGTCCAGTAGCGAAACGGTCCGGCTGGTGGTGCCGCCTGAAAAGTCATGCACCCACCAGGATGTTTTCACCGGTGCATACAAATGTAGCCAGGTCTGCTCGACATCGTCGTCGACGCCGAAGCGGTCCTTCAGTGCCTGTTGCAGGATGGGACGGGCAAATGCGTAGACATCCTGTAGCTCGCTCAGTGCGCGATCTACCTCGTTTTGCGCAGTCCAGCTGAGCTTGATGCCGTGCTTCAGTCGTTGCTGCAGCGCCTGGGTGGCTTCCCGCAGCGGGTCTGGAAGGATCACCCTGTCGGTTTTCAGTTCATCGACACGAGCGATGGAAGTGTCTTTCAGCCAGGTAGGGATAGCCTGTTCGACCCGTTCGAAATGGATACTTTTATCGGCCAGGTCATTGGCGAGCGAGTCTGGAATTTTATCCGGGTTGGGCATTGTCTGATCGTCCGTTGATCAATAATGGAACGGACAGACTAGGTACGCGTGGCCCCCGAAAAAAGCTCAAAAACTGGTTTGAAAGGGCGCAGGTTTTGCCCCAAGCCTCCCAAAATCAAAGAGTGAAAAATAAATAGTTACCGCCACCCCGGCCCCGGTTTTTGGTAATGCTTAGCGGACAGCCGTTGCCTGGGGTGGCTGGCACATCGTGTGGGTGCCCGGTTGCAGGTACGGCGTCAGAATCGGCGCCATGCCTTTGAGCACCTGCACTGGCAACGCCGAGGTGAAAGTGAAGCTCTCCGCCGAGCGACCCGGCACGTACGCGGTCAGGGTGCCGAAGTGGGTATCGCCGATGTAGAACACGAACGTGGCCGTGCGGTTGAGCGATTTCGAACTCAGGATCCGTCCGCCGGAACCGATGGCTTCGATACGGTTGTCGCCAGTACCGGTCTTGCCGCCCATGGCCAGCGGGCTGCCATCCGGCAGTTTGAAACTGCCGGCCACGCGCTTGGCCGTACCGGCATCTACCACCTGTGAAAGGGCTTCGCGCATGGCGGTCGCCACCTCGGATGGCATCACCCGTTTGCCGACGTCCGGGTCATTGATCAGTTGGGTTTCATAGGGCGTGTTCGCAGCGAAATGCAGGCTGTCGATACGCAGGGTCGGCATGCGCACGCCATCGTTGAGGATGGTGCCGATCAATTCGGCCAAGGCGGCGGGACGGTCGCCGGAGCTGCCGATGGCGGTGGCCAGCGACGGTACCAGGTGGTCGAACGGATAGCCGACCTTCTGCCAGCGCTGGTGGATGTCGAGGAACGCTTCGATCTCCAGCATGGTGCGGATGCGACTGTCGCGGGCACCCTTGTGCCTGCTTTTGAACAGCCAGCTGTAGACCTCCTGGCGCTCGAACTGGCTGGCTTTGACGATTTCACCCCACTTGGCGTCGGGGTGATTGAGCAGGTAGCCCATCAGCCACAGGTCCAGCGGGTGAACCTTGGCGATGAAGCCCTGGTCCGGCAGGTCGTAGGAGCCGGGGCCGTAGCCCTCGTAGAGCCGCACGAGACGTTCGTCAGTGAGTTTTTCCGTGAGCTTGGCACCCGTGAGGTGCGAGCGCACGAAGGCGTTGAAGCTTTCCTGAGTGGCCTGTGGCAGCAGGTAGCGGTGTACGGCGGCCATGCGGATCGGGGTCGGCCGCATGCTATCCAGGAAGGTGTCGAGCCGGTCCTGGGTGTCCTTGTTCTTGTACTTTTTCCAGAATTTGAGCAGGAACGAATTGCCCTCGTGGTCGGCGAATTCGGCCAGGTATTCCTGGCGCCGCGGGTCGCGGTCGTCCTTGAGCAGTTCGGCACTGCTGTTCGGGCCGGAGTAGGTGGTGTAGCGCACCAGGTCACGCATCAGGCGAATGAACGGCAGGTTGATCGACTCGCGCAGGGCGTCGCGCAGGGTCGGTATCCGGCCGTTGTCTTCCTTGCGGAAATTGTGGAACACATGCAGGCCACCCCCGGTGAAGAATGCCTCGCCAGGGCTGGCGGAGTATTTACGGTCCAAGGCTGCACCGAGCATTTTTTGCAGGTCGCGGTCCTTGTTCTCGATCAGGTAATCGACCGCCCAGCGGCTCAGGCGGTCCTGATCCGGCACGTCGACTTTCTTCAGTTCCGGGACAGCCATGCCGGCGTATTTGTCGTGCAGCTCGGAGATGATTTGCAGGTAGGTGGTCAGCACGCGCATTTTCGCGGTAGAGCCCAGTTCCAGTTTGCTGCCTTCGTTGATGTCGAATGGCTGGTCGGTGCTGTCGGTCTGCACCCGAACCCGCGAGCCGTCCGGAGTCAGTTCGAACAGAGTGAAGCTGTAGCGCACCTGGGTGGTGCTGGTGGTGGTCAGAAGGCGTTCGCCGATCAGGCCGATTTGCGTGGCAAACTCAGGGTCGGCCAGTTTTTTCAGGTACTCGGTGGCCTCGGCTTGCAACTCGCCTTGCAGGGTGCTGGTGGCGGAGAGGTCGAGGCGGTCGAGGTCATACAGCGGACGATTGAGCATGCCGGCCAGACGGCTGCGCGCGACACTGATGCCCTTGTTGGCTTCGATCGGTTGAATGGTCGGCTGGGTGGCCCAGTCGCGGTAGGTCACTTTGCTGGCCAGGGCTGCTGCGGCGAGCTGAGCATCGATCACACTGTTTTGCGCCAGCAGGCGAATATGGCTGTCGGTGAGGTCGGCCAGTTCATCGTGACCCTTGGTCAGGTAATGCGACGGGCGGCGCTGGGCAATCATCAACGACAGCATTTCACGCAGGGCCAGGCCTTTTTCCGCCATGGTTTTTGGATCCGTCGCGGTGCTGGAAAGAGCTTCGTTGGCCTGATTGAAGTCGGAGCCGTACCACACACGCAACCCTTCAGCCATACCGTGCACTTCACCGTGGCCCGGTACGGCCGACAACGGCACGCTGTTGAGGTAGTCGCGAACCACGTTCTGCCGGGCTTCGAGGGTTTGTGGCCCGGCCTGGTAGGCGCGCACGGTGGCGGAAATCATCTGGCGAATCTTTTCCGCGCCATTGACCGTCAAGCCATCGGGGGAATGCCGGTACTTCTCAAGTTGCGTGGCCAGGGTACTGCCACCGGCGGATTGGCCTGGCACGTGTAACAGCTTGGCCACCTGGGACCACGCCGCCATGCCGAACCGCGGCCAGTCCACCGCCGGGTTGGCCAGCGGTTGCTTGGGGTCGAGCAGGAAGCGGTTCTCGATGAACAGCAGGCTGTTGACCACCACCGGCGGGATCGAGGCAAAGCTTGAATAAAGCTGCTGCGGATAGTTGTACTGGTACAGCGGGGCTGCACGGCAATCGGTGATCGACAGCCCGGCCTGGATTTTCTCGGCATAAGGCACGAACAGGCCCTTGTCGCTGTACTTCAACAGCGCCGGGGAAAAGCGGGTTTGTGCTTCGACGACGAAATTTCGCTTGATCAGGCGCGGCAGGAACTCATCCAGCGAGCTGTAGCCCAGGCGCCGATCGAACGGACCGTCGCCCGGATAGCGAATCGCATCGCTGGGGCCGGGTTTGAGCTCATAGTTCAGGGACGCGGCGTATTTGCTGACTTCCCGGGCCTGGAACCTCGAGGTACGCATTTCCCTCGCAGCTGCCAGCCCCACGACAATCGCGATTATCAACAGCAATAGCCAGAACGCTCCCCATCCGTGCCTGGAGCGACGGGGTTTTTCAGGAATAGGCGCTTCATCCTCACGTTCATTCGGAACCACGGTTTTACTCGAATCGGTTTGCCACAAAGCGCCCATAGTCGACTGATCCATTCACGCAGATTGATCGGACTTCACTGAAGCTTAGACGGTGGTTGGCGAAGGTGAAAAAAATGTGAAGGGCAAAACGTCGGGTCATGGCCTCTTTTTGTGGCGAGGGAGCTTGCTCCCGCTGGGCTGCGCAGCGGCCCCCAGGCAGGCAAATGCGATTTGTCTGGATGATATGTTTCACCGGCTTTACGACTGCTGCGCAGTCTAGCGGGAGCAAGAGGATCAGCCAGCCATTTGACCTCACAGCCAGCACGCATCCCAGAGCGGATAGTCGCCAATTTTATCCACAAGCCCCGCCCTGAGTGGATTGGCAACGATGTAGCGAGCGAACGGTAGAAGATCTTCTCCGTCGCGGATGGCCCGGTCGTGGTAGCCGGTTTGCCAGAAGGCTCCTCTTTCGTTCAATTCCCGGTTGATCGTGAGAGTGCTGCGAGATTTTATGGCCTGCATGAGTTGCGCCAGCGTGTGCCGCTCAAGCTGTATTAACCAGTGGAAGTGGTCCGGCATGATGACCCAGGCCATTGAGTCGCCCCATTTTTGCTCATGGGCTTGCCTGAACTCTTCAACCAAAAGGCGTCCAAGCCGCCAATCCGCGAATATTCGGCGGCGCTGATGCACGACTGCGGTTATTAAATAGCCCCGTCCTGGTTCTGAGTAACGTCCGCGGCGCAATAGATGCGAGTTTGGATGTGGAGGCATTCCGTTGCTCCCTTTGGCGTTTAGCTAAATACGCTAGCTATTCGTTTTCCTGCGTGATCCTGCATTTGCTGAGTGAAATTTTCAAATCATTGAAGGATTCGGTTCCGTGCAGCGCTTTTGTGGCGAGGGAGCTTGCTCCCGCTGGACTGCGAAGCGGTCCCCATATCAGCAACTCTGATCTGTCTGGAATATCTGGTTTTTTGGTTTTGCGACTGCTGCGCAGTCGAGCGGGAGCAAGCTCCCTCGCCACAGTAGGTAGGAGGGCTGAAACACTTGAACTAGAGCTTTATAGACTTTGGCAGGGGCATGACGATGCACCATTGTTGTGCAATACTCGGCGCCGTTTTTCCCACTGATCTTGCGGGTTTTTCCTACAAGACGACTCTGCCCACGAAGCAGAACCGGTTCGGGAGGCGATGGCTTATCGGTCAGCGCTTCGCCACTCGGTGGTCATATCCAATAACAAGACGAGGATGTCCCCCATGCCCGTAGGCAATCACCTGCCCCAAGGCGAGACCGCTCAGGGCGGTTCGCTTAAACGTGAACTCGGCGAGCGGCATATTCGCCTGATGGCACTCGGTGCCTGTATCGGTGTCGGCCTGTTCCTGGGCTCGGCCAAGGCCATCGAAATGGCCGGCCCGGCCATCATGCTGTCTTACATCATCGGCGGTCTGGCAATCCTGGTGATCATGCGCGCCCTCGGCGAGATGGCCGTGCACAATCCGGTCGCTGGCTCGTTCAGCCGTTACGCCCAAGACTACCTCGGCCCGCTGGCGGGCTTCCTGACCGGCTGGAACTACTGGTTCCTGTGGCTGGTGACCTGCGTCGCGGAAATCACTGCCGTGGCGGTCTACATGGGTATCTGGTTCCCCGATGTGCCGCGCTGGATCTGGGCGCTCGCTGCTTTGATCAGCATGGGCTCGATCAACCTGATCGCGGTCAAGGCCTTTGGTGAGTTCGAGTTCTGGTTTGCCCTGATCAAGATCGTCACCATCATTGCAATGGTGTTCGGCGGCATCGGCATCATCGCCTTCGGTTTCGGCAACGACGGTGTGGCCCTGGGGATTTCCAACCTGTGGACCCAGGGCGGCTTCATGCCCAACGGCGTGCAAGGCGTGTTGATGTCGCTGCAAATGGTGATGTTCGCCTACCTCGGCGTGGAAATGATCGGCCTGACCGCCGGTGAAGCGAAGAACCCGCAAAAGACCATCCCCAATGCCATCGGCTCTGTGTTCTGGCGGATTCTGCTGTTCTACGTCGGCGCGTTGTTCGTGATCCTGTCGATCTACCCGTGGAACGAAATCGGTACTCAGGGCAGTCCGTTCGTGATGACTTTCGAGCGGCTGGGCATCAAGACCGCGGCGGGTATCATCAACTTCGTGGTGATCACCGCGGCGTTGTCGTCCTGCAACGGCGGCATCTTCAGTACCGGGCGCATGCTCTACAGCCTGGCGCAGAACGGCCAGGCCCCGGCGGGGTTCGCCAAAACGTCGAGCAACGGCGTACCACGGCGTGCATTGCTGCTGTCGATTGGCGCGTTGCTGCTGGGCGTACTGCTGAACTATCTGGTGCCGGAAAAGGTGTTTGTCTGGGTGACGGCGATTGCCACCTTCGGCGCGATCTGGACCTGGGCGATGATCCTGCTGGCCCAACTGAAATTCCGCAAAGGCCTGAGCGCCAGCGAAGCGGCCGGCCTGAAATACCGCATGTGGCTGTACCCGATCAGCTCTTATCTGGCGCTGGCGTTCCTGGTGCTGGTGGTCGGCCTGATGGCGTACTTCCCGGACACCCGCGTGGCGCTGTATGTGGGCCCTGCGTTCCTGGTGCTGCTGACCGTGTTGTTCTACGTGTTCAAGCTGCAACCGACCAATGTTTCGCAAGGTGCGGCGCGTTCGGCTTCGTAAGTCGTAATGCCTGAAAGACAAAAGCCCCGGTCGAAATGATCGGGGCTTTTTGGTTTTGAAGATCAATGGATCGCAGGCTGTGATCTTTTGATTGTCTGGTTCAACCGCTTGTTGAACTCCAGCCACGCCGCCAGCAACGCCATCAACCCGGCACCCACCAGCGCCGTGAAGATCTGCATGGCAAAAGCATCGTCGGTCAACGCATTGATCATGTCCGCCAATGGTGCCAGCAGCACGCCCAGGCAGAAAATCTCCAGCGAGAAACGGCCCATTCGGCAACTTTGCTGCGCGAGCCAGTTTTGCGTCCATCCGCTGTCGGGAATCAGTTTCGCCGTGATGTAGGCCAGTGCGAGGAAATGCAGCAGGCGCACCGGGGACAGGTCGGTCTTGCTGATGGGGTACAGGAAGTTCTGCAGGCTCGCCGGCACCACGGCATCGTGTATATCCGGCCAGCGCCACAGCACGGTCAACACACCCGCGACCACGACATACAGCGCCGCACTGACAAACAACGGCTGGCGTAGCAATGGGCGCGTCTCGGGCAGGCGCGGGCGCTGGCTGTGAATCGCAGCGGCACCGCCGAGCACGAACAGCAACTGCCAGGCGACCGGGTTGAAATACCATACGCCGTCCTTGATGGCCGCCAGGTTCCAGCCAGCCAGCGGCACCATCAGATACAACGCCAATGACATCGCGACCACCACCCAGGCCTTGTGCACCAGCAGCGGCAGCACCAGGGGCAAGCCCGCCAACAGCACGATGTACAGCGGCAACGGGTCCATCAGGTTCGGCTTGAAGCGTAACAGCAGTTCATCGATCAGAGCCTGCTGCGGGTTGCTGATGAAGTGATGCATGCCCATTTCTTCCACCAGATCCCGTGTTTCCACGTGGCTGTTGGCAAAAAACACAATGCCCATCAGCATCGCCAGCAGGAAGATATGCACCACGTAGAGCACCCACGCCCGGCGCAGGATTTTCACGCAGGCGATCAGAAAACCTTCGCGCGCCAGGACTTTGCCGTACGCCAGTACGGCCGCAAAACCAGCCAGAAACACGAAAACCTCGGCCGCATCGCTGAAACCGAAGTTACGCAGGGTGATTTGCCCCAAAGGGTTGTGGGGCACGTGATCCCAAAAGATGAAGATCAGTGCCAGACCACGAAAAAAGTCGATCCGGTGATCGCGTGCTAACGTCATGACAGCAGACTCGTAACAGCGGGTAAAAATGGGATTGGTGGCGGGCGCAAAGGCCACGCGCCCGATCGGCGGCGCGCAGGGTGGACTGATTCGCGGGCAATTGCAAAGTCGGGATATTTCCGGATGTCTCGGGCGTTGCTTCAAGGCTCAACCGCTGGTCTGAAAGGTCCAAAAACCTGCGATTTCTGACAGCAGACAGGCTCAAATACTAATGAATGCAACGTTCTGAAACGGGAGCCTCACATGAGACTGTTGTGGAAAGGGCTGTCCAGTTACACGGCGATCGGGGTCGCCAACACCCTGATCCACTGGCAGATCTTTTTCCTGCTGAGTGTGGCGGCCGGCCTCAGCCAGGCAATCAGCAACCTGGCGGCCTTCTGCGTGGCTGCGTCGTTTTCTTTCTACATGAACGCGCAATTTACCTTTGCCGCCAGTGCCACGGTCGCAGGTTACCTGCTGTTTCTTTTGGGCATGGGGGCATTGAGCCTGGGGGTCGGCCATCTCGGCGATGTCTGGCGATTGCATGGTTTGCTCACCGTGGCCCTGTTCTCGGCGTTGAGCCTGGTATTCGGCTTCCTGTATTCCAAATACGTGGTGTTTCGCGAGCGTGATCAATGAAAGTGTCGCTCATTGTCCCGGTGTTCAACGAAGAACAGGCGATCGACCTGTTTTATCAGGCGGTACGACGGGAGTTGAAGCTCAGCGGCACCGACGTCGAGATCGTGTTCATTAACGACGGCAGTTCCGACCGCACGGCCGAACAGGCCACGGCACTGGCCCAGGCGGATGATCAGGTGCTGCTGATCAATTTCTCGCGCAACTTCGGCAAGGAACCGGCACTGTTTGCCGGCTTGGAACACGCCAGCGGCGATGCCGTGATTCCCATGGATGTCGATCTGCAAGACCCGATCAGCGTCATTCCGTTATTGGTCGAGCAATGGCAAAAGGGCGCCGATGTGGTACTCGCCAAGCGCCGCAATCGGGACGTCGACGGCTACCTCAGGCGTCACAGCGCGTCGATTTTCTACCATGTGCTCAATCGCATCGCCTACACCCGCATCGAGGAAAACGTCGGGGACTTCCGGCTGATGGATCGCAAGGTGGTCGATGTGATCCGTTCCCTGCCCGAGCACCAGTTGTTCATGAAAGGCGTGTTGTCGTGGGCCGGGTTCAATACCGTGGTGGTGGAGTTCGAGCGGGCAGGAAGGGTGGCGGGGAGCAGCAAGTTCAATGGCTGGAAGCTGTGGAACCTGGCCCTGGAAGGTGTGACCTCGTTCAGCACCGTGCCGCTGCGTTTGTGGACTTACGTCGGTGGCGGCATTTCGATTTTCGCGGTGCTCTATGCGGTGTATATGGTGCTGGACAAGATTTTCTTCGGCAACAGCGTCCCCGGTTATCCATCGCTGATGACCGCGATCCTGTTTCTCGGCGGTGTGCAACTGATCGGCATCGGCATCCTCGGCGAGTACATCGGTCGCATCTACATCGAGGCCAAGCACCGGCCGCGCTATGTGATCAAGGACATCGTCGGCGGTAAAGACCGGGGTAGGCGTTAGCATGGGCCGGTTCAGCGACTTCTTCGTTCGCGAGCTCAGCCGGCATCAGGTCTGGCGGTTTTTTCTGTTCGCGACCTTGGTGTATGTCCTGCCATTGATCCTCGTGGACTACCCTTACATCGATGACAACTGGCGCTCGCTGTCGGCGGGCATGGCCTGGGCCGAACAGGGCCGACTCTTCACTCAGCTGTTCTACAACGCGCTAACCTTCAGCCATGCCGCGCCGAACATCTTTCCCTTGCCCTTGTTGATTGCCACGCTGGCCATGGCGACGGCGCTGACCAGCCTGACGTTCCATTACTTTTGCAAGCCCACCATCGCTTGTTGCCTGGTGCTGTTGCCGCTCTGGTACAACCCGTTCTTCCTGCAAAACCTGTCCTATCAATACGACGGTCCCGCGACGGCCCTGAGCCTGGTGGCGGTGATCTATGCGATCACCTTTCGCCACCCGTGGCGCAGCGTGCAGTGGCTGGTGCCGTCGTTCCTGATTGCACTGGCGTTGGGTTTGTATCAGATCAGCCTGAATGTGTTTCTGGGCCTGTGTTGCCTGGAGTTGCTCAGGGCCGCCAACGATAAAACGGCCCCGGTGCCATGGCGCGACCTGCTGGGCTGGAAAGCCGCCCAGTTCATACTTGGCGGGTTGATCTACAGCGTCAGTGCTTATCCGTTCATGGACTCCAATCGCACATTGCTGCTCAATTGGGCGGCGAATCCTTTATTGCAGATCCAGATCAACATTGCCCGGGTCCTGGAAAAAGTCGTGCTGCTGTTCCATGGCGGATGGCTCTGGGTGTTTGGCGGGTTACTGCTGCTTGCGATAGCCGGGGCGGTGCAGTTGGGATTAAGCGTAGCGGCGCGTCAGGACAGCGGACCGAAGAAGCTGTTGATCGGCCTGATGTGTTTGCTGACATTGCCGGTGGTGACGCTGCTGGTGTCCGGTGTCGCGCTGTTTTTCCGCGACTTCAACGAAGGCGCCCGCACCTTGATGGGCTTCGCCGTGCTGTTGGTGTTGCTGTGCTATTTGAGTCATCTGGCGCTGGCGTCGATCCATGAGCGGCTGCCGCTGCTGTTGATGATTCCCCTGCTGGCCATGTTGTCGCTGTCGTTCGCCTATGGCCGGGTGCTGACGGTGCAGAAAACCTTCGCGTCCACGGCGCTGGCCGGTCTTGCTTACGACATCGCCAGCCACCAGTCGCTGCGCGAGGCCAGGCGGATCTACATCTCGGTGAGTTATTCCGACTACTGGTTAGCGGCGGCGGCGGGTTCATTCAAGCAGTTGCCGGTGCTGCACTACCTGCTCAACACCGACTTTTACATGCTGGCCGAGAACCTGCCGAAAGCGGGGATCACCAACGTGGTGGCGGAGCGGGAGCGGCGTAACGCGACGCGGGTTGGTTATCAGGGCTATCCGGCGCTGGTGGAAAGCCAGTTCTACCGGATTTACCTGATCGGTGATTACGGTTTCATCGTGATGAAGGAACCGGCCCCGATCACTGCTCTGCGTTGGTGAGTCTGAAGGGGCGTGAAAAGTGTCGACATCGTCAGTATGACCGCTGGTCTGAAATCCTTACCAGCCTGTTATTTCTGTCAGTAGACCGCTGTGGCGGCAACACTTAGTTTGAATGCTCCTGAAACAGGGATCTTGGCGGGCGTCGGCATGAATGTTTTGTGGAAGGGATTTTCTACCTATGCGGTCATCGGGCTGGTCAATACGCTCCTTCATAGGCAGGTTTTTTTATACTCATCAATGCTGCCGAACTCACCCAGGCAACCAGTAATTTTGCAGCGTTTTGCGTCGCTGCATCATTCTCCTTCTATGCGAATGCCCTTTATACATTCGATACAAAGGTGACGATATTGCGATACCTACTGTTTGTTTGCGTCATGGGTGTATCGAGTTTCGGCGTCGGTTTTTTTGCTGACAAGTGGCGCATTCACGGATGGGTGACCGTTGCCTCGTTTTCGTTGTTAAGCCTGACTTGCGGGTTCCTTTATTCGCGTTTCGTAGTATTTCGCGAGCACAAGGTATGAAGGTTTCACTGATTGTCCCTGTGTTCAATGAAGAGCAGGCTATCGGGGTGTTCTACCAGGCCGTGCGTCAGGATCCGAGCTTGCGCGAGTACCAAATTGAAATCGTGTTTATCAACGATGGCAGTACAGACGGAACATCCGACCTTGCCAATACGATTGCCTTGGTCGACAGCAGTGTGGTGGTGATCAGTTTCTCACGCAACTTCGGCAAGGAACCGGCTTTGTTTGCCGGGTTGGAACATGCAACTGGCGATGCCCTCATTCCCATGGATGTGGATCTGCAGGATCCAATCAGTGTCATTTCGCGGCTCATCGAAGAATGGATCAATGGGGCTGATGTGGTGCTGGCAAAACGACGAAACCGTTTGGCCGACAGTTATTTCAAACGTCATTTCGCAAGCCTGTTCTATCGGCTACTCAATCAGATTGCATCGACTCGCATCGAGGAAAACGTTGGCGACTTTCGCTTGATGGATAGAAAGGTCGTTGAAGTCATCAAGAGCCTTCCCGAGCAGCAGTTGTTCATGAAAGGTGTGCTGTCATGGGCAGGGTTCAACACGAAAGTCATTGAGTACGATCGTGCTCCACGGGTGGCTGGAAAAAGCAAGTTCAATTTCTGGAAGCTATGGAATCTGGCACTTGAGGGCATCACTTCGTTCAGTACTGTGCCGTTGCGCGTATGGTCCTACATCGGCGGCATCATCTCTCTGATAGCGCTTATGTATGCGGCTTACATGGTTCTGGACAAGGTGCTGTTTGGCAATAACGTGCCGGGGTACCCGTCTCTGATGGCCGCCATTTTGTTTTTGGGGGGGGTACAGCTGATTGGCATTGGCATTCTGGGTGAATACGTCGGGCGTATTTACATGGAGTCCAAGCATCGACCCCGGTATGTGATCAAGGAAATCACCAGAAGTATTAATGAACCGGTAGATCGAGCCTCAATGGAGAGAATCCCATGAGCGCAATGGATCGCTTGGTCGATGCTCAAGTGCGGCGGCAACGCCTGGTTGTCTACGGTCCAGTCCTCATTTTGGTCATGCTGGCCCTTGTCGCTCGCCTTCACGGAATTTCAGTGCCAGTGATCTGGTATGACGAAGCATATAGCCTGCTGTTGAGCGAGCGTTCGCCAGCGCAGATCTGGGCAATTACGGCGGGGGATGTTCACCCTCCGTTGTATTACTTGATTCTCCACTACTGGACTATGGTGTTTGGCAACAGCGCCTTTTCAGCGCGAAGCCTGAGTACGCTGGCCGATATCGGCACACTGGTGCTGTGTATCAAACTGATGAGTCTAATTGCTACGCGCAGGGCGGCTTTGATCGCCGGTGTGTTACTGGTGTTGCTGCCGATTTCGGTGCGTTACAGCCAGGAAGCGCGCATGTACGCCTTGCTCGGATTCTGGCTGATGGCCGCCACGGTCGCGTTGGTATGTTGGAGCCGGCAACCGCATCTCAAACGTTACCCCGTGATGTATGTGCTGCTGATGACATCGGCTTTTTACACGCACTACTTTGCGGCGTTGTGTGTGCTGGTGCATTGGGTGTATTGGTCGGGGGTGGGCAGCGGCGAATCGGCATCATTACCTGGGCGGAAATGGTTGGCGGCCAATGTAGCGATTGTCACGTTGTATTCGCCCTGGTTACCGCATTTCATTGACCAGGCTTGGAAAATGAAAGGACTCGAATGGATCGCGCCCACCACATGGGAAATATTGCCGAGCTTTATCGCGCAATGTGCGGCGATGATATCGGCTTCGGATGGCGGGTTACGGGGGGCGCTGATTGTCTCGGGCTTGATGATCGCCTGCTGTGTTGTGTCGTTGCGGTATCGGCGCCGCGATCGTCGTTCAACCTTGCTGCTCATCGCTTACTTCTTCGTGCCAGTTATCACGGTGTTTTTTTTGTCATGGGCCGTTCCGATCTTCGTTCCCAGGTATCTGGTGTTTGCAGCAGCCGGTTTGCCCCTGATCGTCGCTGTTGCGCTGGATCGATTGGCTGAGCACCGGCCTGTCATTGCGTTCCTCTGCTTGAGCGCTTTTATCACAGGGGAAGTGCATGGATTGCTGAACGTTTATTCGCAGCAAGACGGGTTGAACGGAACCTTTATTCGTAAAATGGCCAGGTTGGACACTTTGGCCGAAGGCATCAAGCGTCAGGCCGAGGCTGGCGACGAGATCGTGGTTGACGGCATTTACTGGTATTTGCCGTTCAGTTATTACAACAGCACGGGGATTCAACCGAGGCTATATATCTCCAGTTCGCCGACCGGTGGACCGAACGGTCCCCTCGATTTTGGTGGCTGGCTTCTGATCCCCCAGCGTTTGGACTGGATTTTTTTCAACAATGTCTCAACGGTGAAACTCAGCTCTAAAAGAGTCTGGTGGGTGACTGGCAGGCCCCGCCCTGAATATGTACTGACCTTTCCTCCGTGGTGGAAACAGACGCAGACGCTCAAGGGCGAGGAGGTTGAGGCGCGTCTGTACATTCTGGACGGTGAGCGCTGAAGTCGTCTCAGTCTTTCAGCGCTGGCACAGGTTCAAGCCGCAACCACGTCATTAGGTTCGAAACTGTCCGCCTGCGCCATCTGCCACATCCGCGAATAAAACTCGCCATTCACCTCACCGGTCAGCAACTCGCCCGGCTTGAGGAACACGTGCAATTGCGAGAACAGCTTGATCTCGGTCGCCGACATGCGTCGCACCAGGTGCTTGGCCGACAGCTGCGACGGGTGTTCGAGGCCGGCGGCGGCGAGCATTTCCGCCAGGGCCTTGAGGGTGTTGCGGTGGAAGTTGAATACGCGCTGGGCCTTGTCCGGCACCACCAGCGCGCGCTGGCGCAGGGTGTCCTGGGTGGCGACACCGGTGGGGCATTTGTTGGTGTGGCAGCTCTGCGACTGGATGCAGCCGATGGCGAACATGAAGCCGCGCGCGGAGTTGGCCCAGTCGGCACCGATGGCCAGCACGCTGGCGATGTCGAAGGCGCTGACGATCTTGCCGCTGGCGCCAAGTTTGATCTTGTCCCGCAGGTTCAAGCCCACCAGGGTGTTGTGCACGAACAACAGACCTTCGCGCATCGGCACACCGATGTGGTCGGTGAATTCCACGGGCGCGGCGCCGGTGCCGCCTTCCTTGCCATCGACCACGATGAAGTCCGGGAGGATGCCCGTCTCTAGCATGGCCTTGGCGATTCCCATGAACTCCCACGGATGGCCGAGACAGAACTTGAAACCCACCGGTTTGCCACCAGACAGTTCACGCAGCTGTGCGATGAAATGCATCATTTCGATCGGCGTGGAAAACGCGCTGTGGCGCGACGGTGACACACAGTCTTCACCCATCAGGATGCCGCGGGTTTCGGCGATTTCTTTGGTGACCTTGTGCTTGGGCAGGATGCCGCCGTGGCCCGGTTTGGCGCCCTGGCTCATCTTGATTTCGATCATCCGCACCTGCGGCGTCCGGGCTTGTGCCGCAAAGCGTTCCGGGTCGAAGCGGCCGTCGCTGGTGCGGCAGCCAAAGTAACCGCTGCCCAGCTCCCAGGTCAGGTCGCCGCCGTTTTCCCGGTGATAGGGGCTGATGCTGCCTTCGCCGGTGTCATGGGCGAAATTGCCGAGCTTGGCACCCTGGTTCAAGGCGCGGATGGCGTTGGCGCTGAGGGAGCCGAAACTCATGGCCGAGATATTGAACACCGACGCCGAATACGGCTGGGTGCACTGTGGGCCACCGACTGTCACCCGGAAACTGCTAGGGTCGCTCAACGGCGCCGGGCGCATGGAGTGGCCGATGAATTCGAAACCCGACTGGTACACGTCAATCAGCGTGCCGAAGGGTTTGTCGGCGGTTTCATTCTTGGCCCGGGAATAGACCAGCGAGCGCTGGGCCCGGGAGAAGGGCAGGGCGTCACTGTCGGATTCGAGCAGGTACTGGCGGATTTCCGGGCGGATGCCTTCGACCAGATAACGGATATTGCCGAGGATCGGGTAATTACGCCGCACGGCGTGGGGACTTTGCAGCAGATCGAACAGGCCGATCAGGCTCAGGACGGCGGTGACGGCGGTGATTGGCCAGAGCCAGTCGTATTCAAGAAACGGCAGGCTGGCGAGGGTGAAAATCACGCAGGCGGCAAAGAAGGCGTAGCGGCTCAGGAGTGACAGGCTCATACGGTTTCCTTGGGTTCGGACTCAATAACGTTCAGCGCAGCGGGTGCATGGATACAGAGATCCCCTGTGGGAGCAGGCTTGCTCGCGAAGACGGAGTCACATCCA
Organism: Pseudomonas sp. P4_B4; assembly: GCF_056402255.1. Taxonomy (NCBI): domain Bacteria; kingdom Pseudomonadati; phylum Pseudomonadota; class Gammaproteobacteria; order Pseudomonadales; family Pseudomonadaceae; genus Pseudomonas; species Pseudomonas sp. P4_B4. The sequence continues at coordinate 207,812 of NZ_JBFUHS010000005.1, read as the reverse complement.
GCATTTTTGTTGACTGACACACCGCTTTCGCGAGCAAGCCCGCTCCCACATAAAAGCAAAGCACTCCACTGGGCTGTCAGGCATTTTGTGCCTGGAGAAAAATCGAAAACAGCTCGGACTGGGATTTGATCCCCAGCTTGCTGTACATGTGTTTCTTGTGGACTTTCACGGTTTCGACAGAGATTTCCAGCTTACGGGCGATTTCTTTACTGGAGCAACCGCTGAGCATCAAGCGCCCGACATCCAGCTCCCGGGCGGTCAACTGCGCGCCTTTGAGTTGCTGCACCGAGGCCTCCAGCTGTACCCGCCAGTCGGCTTGCGGCGGTGCGGGGGCCAGGGCCACGACTTCGTTGATTTCATAGGGTAGACGCTGGCGCAACAAACCGAGCACCCACGGCTGGATCAACGACAACAAGGCGATCTGCTGGCTGCTGAAGCGCTGCGTGCTGCCCAGCGACAGGCACAGCGTGCGGTCGCCTTCGAGCTGACAATTGAACTGGATTTCGTCGGCCACCACATTCAGACGAAAGTAGCGCTGGTAATACTCGGTCAGCTCGAAGTGCTCCGGGGCGACTTCCGACAGGCGATACAGCCCGGTGCGAGACTGCTCGCGGCAGGCGATATAGAAGGGGTCGAGCAGGTACAGGCCGCGCAGGTAATCCTGGAACAACTGGTCAGGGCTGCCGTCTTCGCCGGGGCATTCGGCGAACACCTGGGGGCGCTGATCGGCACTGAAAAGCAGCGCCACCCAGCTGTCGAAGGACACGTACTGGTCCAGCAGGCGTACAAGCTGGGTCCAGAAATTGGGCTTGTCCAGGGCGTCGATCAGTTGCCCCACCGAGCGGTGCCAGGCGATGTCGTCCAACGAGAGTGTCATGCATCTACCCCTATCGTGTTACCCCAGCGGCGTAATTCCCCGCCCGGTTGCTTGCTGCGCATACTGGCGCACAGACACCGACCGGGCAATCTTTCTGCCGCCCGGTCCATAACAAGGAATACCCATGAAGGTCGAACTCGCCCAATTGGCAGGCCGTGACAACGATACGGCTTACAACCTCGAACGCACCCTGGCGGCGATGGCTGCGTGCGCTGCCGATACGCAGCTGATCCTGTTCCCCGAAGGCCACTTGATGGGATTCCCTTCGGCCGAGTCCGTGGCCGAGGTGGCCGAGGCGCTGGACGGCCCGTCCGTCAGTGCGGTGATCGCCGCCGCCCGCGAGCGCAATATCGCCGTGGCCATCGGCATGGCCGAGAACGACAACGGCCGCTTCTACAACACCACGTTGTTGATCACCCCCGAAGGCATCGCGCTGAAATACCGCAAGACTCATTTGTGGGCCTCGGATCGCGGTGTCTACGAGGCGGGCGATCGCTACGCCACCTGCCTGTGGAACGGCGTGCGCGTGGGCCTGCTGATTTGCTACGACATCGAATTCCCCGAAAGCGCCCGCGCCCTGGCGCAACTGGGTGCCGAGTTGCTGCTGGTGACCAACGGCAACATGGACCCCTACGGTCCGACCCACCGCACCGCGATCATGGCCCGCGCCCAGGAAAACCAGGCGTTTGCGCTGATGGTCAACCGGGTGGAAGAGGGTGACGGTGGTTTGTTGTTTGCCGGTGGCAGCGCATTGGTCGATCCGCTGGGCACCTTGTTGTTCGAAGCCGGACGCGAGGAAGGGCAGTTTGCGGTCGAGCTGGACCTGAACCAGCTGACAGCGGCGCGCCAGGATTATCGCTATCTGGATGATCAGCGGCTGAGGTTGCCGGGGGAGGTGGTTGAGCATGTTTCTGGCGTGCGGGAGCTGCTGATTCCTGCGCGCTGATCCGGATTCCGTGTTGGCTGGGCTGACGCCTTCGCGAGCAGGCTCGCGATGAGGCCCTTCCGGACAACACACCCGTCTGATCGAAGAACAACAATGCAACACCCGTAATTTGCGCCGAACTCGGCTCTGCCATAAATCTAATAATTCCGGAGTAGTCGCTCATGGCTCGTTTACAACGCACCTTGTCATTAGGGTCGGTGGTGCTGTTTGGCATCGCCTACATGACGCCGATCATTGTGCTCGGCACCTTTGGCATCCTCGCCCAATCCACCGCCGGCATGGTGCCGGCCGCGTACCTCGCGGCGCTGGTGGCCATGTTCTTCACCGCCATGAGCTACGGGCGCATGGCCTCGGCGTTCCCGGTGGCCGGCTCGGCCTACAGCTATGTGCGCAAGGCCATCAGCCCGAAACTCGGGTTCATCGCCGGTTGGGCGGTGTTGCTCGATTATCTGTTTTTGCCAATGGCGATCTGGCTGATCGGCGCGGCCTACCTCAACTCCGCATTCCCTGCGGTGCCGCAGTGGATCTGGGTGCTGGCGTTCATCGGCATCACCAGCGCGATCAATATCGTCGGCCTGAAACTGGCCAACGGCATCAATGCCTTACTGATGCTGGTGCAGTTTTTGGTGCTGATCGCCTTCGTCGCGCTGTGCGTGCATTACGTCGGTGGTGATGCGAGTACGCCGTTGTGGTCGATCAAACCGTTCTTCAATGGCGACATGCAGATGCCGCTGATCATGAGCGGCGCGGCCATCGCCTGTTACTCGTTCCTGGGCTTCGACGCGGTCAGCACCCTGACCGAAGAAACCCGCGATCCACGCCGCACCATTCCCCGGGCGATCATGCTGATCACCCTGATCGGGGGGCTGATCTTCGTCGGCGTCTCGTACTTCGTGCAGATTGCTCATCCGTCGTTCCAGTTCGACAACGTCGACTCGGCGGCCTATGAAATTGCCCGCAACATCGGTGGCGACCTGTTCGTGTCGATCTTCCTGATCGGCCTGATCGTCGGCCAGTTCGCCTCGGGACTGTCGGCCCAGGCCAGTGGTTCGCGACTGCTGTACGCCATGGGCCGCGACGGCGTGTTGCCGAAAGCGTTTTTCGGCACCCTGCACGAACGCTTCGGTACGCCGATCAACAGCATCCTGCTGTGCGCGGTGGTGGCGTTACTGGCACTGAAACTGGACGTCACCACCTCGACCTCGTTCATCAACTTCGGCGCGTTCCTGGCGTTCAGCCTGGTCAACCTGTCGGTGATCTTTCATTACTGGATCGGTGGTGAGAAAAAAGGCCCGCGTGAGTTCGTGCTGTTCCTGCTGTTCCCGTTCATCGGCCTGGCAGCGGATTTGTGGCTGATGGTCAGCCTCGATCATCTGGCGGTGTATCTGGGGTTGAGCTGGCTGGCGATTGGCGTGGTGTACCTGGCGGTGTTGACCGGTGGTTTCCGTCGGCAGCCACCGGAGATGGATTTCCAGGAAGCTGCATAAAGGAAACTGTAGGAGCGAGCTTGCTCGCGATAAACCTGAGGGCGCCGATGGGCATCTGGTTTTACGCGTTTTCGTTCACGACCATCGTCGGAACGCCGCCCGGAGCAAGCTCGCTTCTACAGGGCGGACATGTGATCCTTGCCGCTTTTGAGTCAAGGGCCTTCTGTTTATGTCGACGTTTTCCATGCCTGTTTCCGGGACTATTCGCATCGCCGCCGCCCTGTTGATCGGCCCTGACGGCCGCACGTTGCTGGTGCGCAAGCGCGGCACCACGGCGTTCATGCAGCCGGGTGGCAAGATCGAGCCCCATGAATTGCCGGTTCACGCCCTGGCCCGGGAGCTGGAAGAAGAGCTGGGTCTGGACATCGACCCGGCGCAGGCCGTTTACCTCGGTCACTTCTCGGCACCGGCCGCCAACGAGCCGGGTTTTGTCGTACACGCCGAGCTCTTTCAGCTGAATATTGATTCGAATGTCACCCCGGAGGCAGAGATCGAAGAAGTGATCTGGATCGACCCGGCCACCGATGGCGGTGTCAGCCTGGCGCCATTGACACGGGACCTGATCCTGCCGTTTTATCGAGCATCGCTGACCGCGATCGCCTGATCATTACGCAAAGGACTTCGCCCATGATCCCGCTTCAAGACCTGCTGATTTTTGCCGCTGCCGCGTTGCTGATGGTGCTGACGCCCGGGCCGAACATGATCTACCTGATCTCCCGTTCGATCTGCCAGGGGCGCAAGGCCGGGGTGATCTCGTTGCTTGGGGTGGTCGCCGGATTCTTCGTGCACCTGTTTGCCGCGGCCGCCGGTTTGACCGCGGTGTTCCTGGCGGTGCCGATGGCCTATGAGGTGTTGAAGTGGGCCGGTGCGCTGTACCTGTTGTGGCTGGCCTGGCAGGCAGTCAAACCCGGTGCGCGCTCGCCGTTCGAGGCGCAGCAGTTGCCCCCGGATTCGTCGCGCAAGCTGATCACCATGGGCTTTCTGACCAGCGCCCTGAACCCGAAAATCGCGGTGTTCTATCTGTCGGTGTTTCCGCAGTTCATCACGCCGGAGCATGGCTCGGTGTTCAGCCAGAGCATCATCCTCGGCCTGACCCAGATCAGCGTCAGTTTCTGCGTCAACCTGCTGATCGCCATGTTTGCCGCGGGCATCGCCTCGTGGTTCGTCAACAATCCGACCTGGCTGGCGATGCAGCGCTATTTCATGGGCTTCGTATTGTCGGGGCTGGCACTTCGCCTGATGCTTGAGCAAAAACGGATGGCTTGAGCATGTGGATCGAACGACTGGATGCCAGCCATGCTCTGGACTACCGGGCGCTGATGCTCGAAGCCTACGACCTGCACCCGCATGCCTTTACCTCGAGCGTGCGTGAGCGGGCGGCGATGCCGCTGAGCTGGTGGGAGTCGCGCCTGACCGGCAAGCTGGACGTGGTGCTCGGGGCGTTCGAAGAAGGCCGGTTGGCCGGCATTGTTGGCCTTGCGTTCGAGCCTCGGGAAAAGGCCCGGCACAAGGTGACGCTGTTTGGCATGTATGTTTCACCGACGGTCCGCCAGCGCGGGCTCGGCCATCAACTGGTTCAGGCTGCCTTGGCCGAGGCGTGCAACCGTGAGGGTTTGCGCCTGATCCAGTTGACCGTCACCGCCGGCAACGAAGCCGCGTTCAACCTCTACCAGCGCTGCGGTTTCGTCCAGTTCGGCCTGGAACCGATGGCGGTGCGGGTGGGGGAGGATTACTTCGACAAGATCCATATGTGGCGCGAAATATAAGGGTCACCAAGATCCTTGTAGGAGCGAGCCTGCTCGCGATGGCGGCGTGTCAGTCTGCAGATATTGAATGTCAGACCGCTATCGCGAGCAGGCTCACTCCTACAGGGATTTTTGTTGCTCTATCGAACTGCGCTAACCCCATCCAATGTCGAAAACGACGTGTCCTTGGCCGTCAGCAAGAAGTCGCGCATGTACGGCGCGTCGAGCATGTCGGCACGGATCGCCGCATACAGCGTGGCGAACAAACCTTTCTCACCCAGCCGCTTGGCTTTCACGTAACCCCGCGAGCTGTATTCATGCAGTGCCCAATGAGGCATGCCGCACACGCCGCGACCGCTGGCCACCAGTTGCATCATCATCACCGTCAGTTCCGAGGTGCGGACCTGGGCCGGTTCGATGTCGGCGGGTTCGAGGAAGCGGGTGAAGATGTCCAGTCGGTCCCGTTCCACCGGGTAGGTGATCAAGGTTTCCGGGAGCAAGTCTTCGGGGACGATATAGGCCTTGCTGGCCAGGCGGTGCTGGTTGGCCACCGCGAGCATCGCTTCATAAGTGAACAGCGGTACATAGGTGATCCCGGCCAGGTCCACCGGATCGGAGGTCACCACCAGGTCCAGGTCGCCACGGGCCAGGGCCGGCAGCGGGGCGAAGGAAAATCCCGAGGCCAAGTCTAGCTCGACTTCCGGCCAGGCGTCGCGGAACTGGTCGATGGTCGGCATCAGCCACTGGAAGCAACTGTGGCATTCGATGGCCATGTGCAGGCGACCGGCGGTGCCACCGGCCAGGCGACTGATGTCGCGTTCGGCGGCACGCAGCAGCGGCAGGGTGGCGTCAGCCAGTTGCAGCAGGCGTAATCCGGCGCTGGTGAAGCGCACCGGTCTGGTCTTGCGCACGAACAGCGGCATGCCCATGCGCTCCTCCAGCTCCTTGAACTGGTGGGACAGGGCTGACTGGGTCAGGTGCAGGCGATCGGCCGCATCCACCAGGCTGTCGGCTTCGCGCAAGGCGTGCAGGGTCTTGAGGTGACGGATTTCAAGCACCGGGGGCTCCATGAGGAAAACTTGTCGATAAATCGAAAAGGTTGAGTTTGTCTCATGTTGATGCCGCTGTCGACCACAAGCACGGCGGAGCACATTGCGTGCCCCGCCGTTGCTGCTTTACAGCGTGGAAAAGTGTTTGTTGCCCAGCGGTTTGCCGATGTCGCCGCGCCAGATCGCCTCGACCGTACCGCCACTGGCGGCCACGTCCTTCTGCCATTGCAGGCCCAGGTTGCGTTGTTCCGGCAGTTTCAGATGGCCTTTGACGAAGTCGCTGAACTGAGGCTTGGCCGAGGTGTAGTGGAAGTGTGCGTACCACAGGGTTTGCGCCGGTTCGCTGCGCAGGTCGCGCACCTCGTATTCCTGCAGGAAATCCCGCCGTCCGTCTGCGCGTTTGCCCAGGTCGCGCAAACCGCCTTCCTTGCGGATGTCCACCACTTGCTGTTCAAGCAGATAGTCCAGATAACCTTCGGTCGGGGTTTTGCTGCTCATGCTTTGATCGATGCGCAGGGTGCGCCCTGTGCGCAACATCTCATCCGCCCGATTGCGCAATTGCAGCGCCACAGTCTCGGCGGGGGACAACCGTTCGATGGCCTGGGCGCGCGTGATCAACTCCGTGGCCTCGCTGCTCATCATGTGCTCCAGGTCGACGGGCAGCATGTTTTGCTGCGCATAGCCTTTGACTTTGTTGGTATAGGCGTCCGCGGCCCCCAGCCTTTTTCCGGCCTCTGTCAGCAGCGGCCTGACATCGGTCGGCAGCATCGGTTGCGCGGAGATAGCTGGTTCACTGAGATGATATTTACCGCTGGAGCGGGGCAGCCAGGTTTCCGTACGGCCATCGACACCTTCGATGGTGAAGCGCTGTTGCCGCGTCGTGGTGTCGGTACTGGCCACGCCGATCAGCAACTGGTTGTCCTCGGTTTCGAACAATTGCCGTCCGGAGCGTTCTTCCACTGGCGTGATGGTGGAGCGGTTCTTGAGGGCATGGCGAGCGAATGCTTCCATCTGATCGAGGTTATCCAGAAACACAGTGACTTGCTCCAAGTCCAGGTGTTGCGGATAGCCCAGTGTCCAGGCGCCAAGCTGGCGACGGAATTGGGTGTAAATGGCCTGGCAGTCTTCGAAAACCCTGTTGCGCTGGCCGACGTTGGAGCGTACTTGCGGCAGTTGATGTTGGGTCAGCAGGGCACGTCCGACCTTCTCGCGGGACTTTTTCAACTGCACATGGAAGTAAGTCCACGACAGGTCGTCGACAGCGTCGTAGTGGGTGATGGTTTCCAGCACATGCGCCGCCTTCAGGTACCGGTAGTTGGCATCGCTGTATGCGTTGTTCAGCAGTTCGACGGTCTTGGCCACGTTCTCTTTATGCTTGGGGCGGGTGATGCGGCGGTTCCATCGGTTGGCTTGCTCGACGGCCTGGTGTTGCTGGTCGAATTCCTTGATAAAGGTTTTTCGGACCTCCTTGCGCTCGGCCATCAGTTTCAAATGTGCGGCGGTATCGTTGACCGGCGTTGAATCCGAACGGGTGATCAACTGTTCGATCCGGTCGAGGCTTTCCACCAGTCGCTCCCTGGCCAGGCCGATCCTGCGGTCCAGGCGGTCGACGACAATCCAGGCGCAGCGGCTTTGGATGTCATTGATCTGGGCGCGATTGTTGCCATGACTCAATGCCATCAGCTCTTCAAGGGTCAGGTACAAAGCCTGTGCGGTTTCGATATCGTCCAGGCAGGCAAGCTCGACATCGGGGCGAAGTGCCAGGCGCTGCGCGGGCGCAAGATCGTAGTAGCCCTGCACCAGGTTGTTGTTCTTGCGGGTCTGGGTATCGAGGCGCCGGGTATAGGCATCGGCGGTGTTTTTCAGGGTCAACTGGCGACGCAAGGCCCGATCCGTCCACCAGCGTGGCAGCCAGCGGCGAATGGCGACCGGCCAGAGTGGGTCCAATCCATCGGCCATGTGCCCAAGCACCGCGCCACCCCCTACGCCGCCGCCTTCGATCACGGTGCCGTACACCGCGTAGTGGGTGTTCCAGTGGCCGGACTCATCGAGGGCGACAGGCTGTTTGTAGGTCCGGCTGCTGGTGCCGCTCAAGCGCCAGCGGGGTGGATTGCCCTCCAGTTCGATGCGATAGATTCGCCCCTGGCTGACCATGAAATGGCCGTCAGCGTGACGATATACCTGGCGATAGACGCCCTCGGTGCCCGGTTGCAGGCCGGCGAGGGAGATCATCTGTTCGTATTCATAGCCCTTGAAGCGTTCCAGGGTTCGTTGTGCCTGGCGCTGCGTCGAACTCCTCAGGGCGCCGGCGCTTTTGCTGACGGCGCGCAATTGGCGCTGGCGGGTGATGGCAAGCGCCGCCGAAGGTGCTGCACTGGCACCGGGCAGCACATCCATGGCCGCGTCGATTAGTGACAACAGCACCGCTTCAACCTCGGCCAGCCCGTGGCCGACATCCCCGCGCATGAAAGCGGCCACCGCCAGGTTGGCGCTGTTCCAGGCGTCGTACAGGGCGATGGTCGCACCGACGAAAGGCAGCATGCCCACGGCCATTTTCAGGTAGTTGAACATCGCGCCGGACTTCAGGGCGACTTGCTCCAGGTACAAGGCATCATTGGAGCGCGATGTCACCCGATGGGCTTCCAGTAAACGACCCATGTGCACGTTCAGCAGATGCGCCGCCAGGGAGGTGCGGGATGGCCAAGGCGTACCGACGCCGATCAGACCGTCGAAGTTTCTTACTCGCGCCTCGTTGATTCGACTGACGTGATGAGCGAACTCTCCGGTCAAGGCCCGTCCGGCGAGATAGGTGACCGTGGAGCTACGCAGGCAATCGTTGAACAGCCGTATCCGCGCCTGCTCAAGGTTGTCGAACTGGCGCACAAACACACCGTCCGGGCTGTCCGGCAGGTAGAGCAGGGTCAGGCCACTGATCCGCTCGACAATGAAGGTCACGCCAGACAGGGTGCTCGGCCCTTGGCCAGGGGTGTCGCTGCCGCCGACTGTCAGGTGCGCGGGAAGCAGTTCGATCCGTTTGCCATTGGCGCTGAAGGCTTCGCGGCTGCTGGCATCGATGGCGATGCCCAGGACTTGTTGGCCATCGGCATTGATGTCTTTGGCGAGCACGGCGAACTCGCCTTGCAGGCGCAGCATAAGGTGCCAGGGTTCGCTCAGGCATTCGTGGCGGTATTCATTGCTGAAGGCCGGTGCGGTCGAGGTGCCGAGGAAGGTTTCACGGATCAGCGTTTCATACTGTCCGGCCAGGTCCAGTTCGGTGACCATCTTGCGCAGCCAGGTCGGGGTGATGCCGGTTTTCAGCTTCTGCTGATCTGTCGGGTCGCCGCCGCTGGTCTCGACTTGCATGAACGACAGTCGCCATGACATCGCCTGATCAATGTTGCTTTGCGCCAGGTCGCCGAGGGACAACTTGCTGCGTTGCTGGCTGGCGACCAGCACATTTTCCTGGGGTGTTCCCGGTGCCGCACCCTCGGTGACGACCTTGCGCCAGGCGGTGGAGTCAGGCACGTCCAGTAGCACGTCAACGTTGCGGGTCAGGCCGAACGCCTTGTGCAGGTGGGCATCAATGGCCTTTTTGCTGAATGCATCGCGGGGCGGCAACTCGCGCTCCAGCCATTCATGGGAGCGCTTCATGGCCTTGATGTATGACTTGAACAGCGACTTGATCCGATCACGTTGTGCGGCGGATAGGGTGTCGTGCCACGCTGGCAAACGTGCGGCCAGTGCACTGCTGTGAACTTGCTCGACAATGTGCTGGTGCGCCAGCTCCCGGGCTGCGGGGACAGGAACCGTCAGGCAGGCGAGGGTCTGTTCACGCAGCTTTTCCAGTTCTGTCTCGCGTTGGCTGGCGCGAGCTGGAACCGGGTTGGCGGTCAGCAGCCGGGCCACTTGTTGTTCACAACTGTGAAGCTGATTCTGCAAGGCGTATTCGAACGGGTTCGCAGTCAGCGGCAGCAGTTGCAGCGCTTGAGTGCTGTCGTTGGCCGCAAGTTTGAACAGCGTCTGTTCCAGCGCCTGTCGAGAAGCGAACCGTTGCAGGCCACCGAAGCGTCCGGGCCAGTAGAGCAACAGGCTTTCGGTCGAGGGCGGCAGCAAGGCCGACGGCCGGGAAAACAGCAATACACCGTCCAGCTCCCGGGATTGTGTGCGGGTGGTGTCACCTTCGGTGTCCGTCATCGACAACACCAGGCACGCGACCACCACCCCGGCTGGGCGTGGTAGATCCGGTGCATCCAGCACGCTGATCAGCCATTGATGTTCCTCGTGGCTGATCTGGTTCAGGCTCAGTTGCAGCCCGGCTTCGGTGCGCAGGCCGTCCAGGCGCGCCTGGTAAAGGGCGGCGTAGTGCGGGCGGTTTTTGTGGCGCAGCTCCAGCATTTTCTGCGCACTGTCGGTGTGCAGCAGCGCGGTTGCGGCGGTGGTGCTGGCCTGCTCGGCCGTGGTGAGGGCGTTCATTTGCTGTTGCAGACGTTGCAGGCGCGGGTCAGTGTGGTCGCCCTGAAAGTTCTCGCCCAGCAAAGCGTCCAGTGCCGTCTGCTGTTGCGCCAGTGCCTGGCGACGGATGCCCAGTGGTATATCGGGGCTCAACTGGCCGAACAGGACATCGTCATCGTTGGACTCCACGTCGGGCAGGTCGGCGGGCAGGGCCAGGATCAATTCGTTTCGCGGCCGGTCGTCAGGTGCGACGAGCAAACGCGACCACAGGGATTCGGCGCTGGTCTGCAGCACCCTCTGCTCAAGTACTGTGTAATCGACACTGACTGTGCCTGTCGGTAACCGGGGTTGGTCGAACACCTGCGGCTGATGTTCGATCAGCCAGCTTTCCATTTCATCGCGACTTTGAAAGGTCATCCAGGCGGTTGTCCGGGAAGGCAAGTACAGCAACTGAGCGACCGGTTGCCCCGTATCCCGGGTGATGACCAGCGCGCCCGATAGCTCCACTGATCGCGCAGTGTCATCCTTGAGTCGCAGTTGCTCGACGTAGAAGCGCGGGGTGTCAGGTGTTGTCGCCTGTGCGGGTGGGTCGATGATCGCCTGCAGTGTCTTGATCTGTTCGGCTTGCAGAATGCCCTGCGCAAAAGCCCATTGGCTCGACGCCTCGAAATGCTGGCGGTACAAGCGGTTTGTCTGTGCCTTGCGTGACTGATCCGTACCGCGCGCCCGGGCAGCCCACCAATCGCTATCGAGAGGTGATTGCGGGCTCTGCGCCATGAGCGCCCGCCACTGCTCACAGCAATCACTCCAGCGCGCTGCGGCGCTCAGGCTCAGGCCTTGGTCCGGGTTGACGGACAAAGGGAAGGTAAGGCCGAAATCGGCCGTTAGGGGTGTGGTTTCGTCAGCCATGACGATGAGTCTCCAGAAAGCCGGGCCGTGCCGGCGGTACGGGCATTAGGAGGCAGTCGTCAAACGGTCGGGTGGTACATAGTTATTGCGAGGCTGAATCTGACGCCGGATGACCGCCCGGCACTCTTCATCAAACTGTCATGGAACTGTGGCAGCGCGCTTGAACAAACTTCATCAGACTCGCGCTCTACTGGGGTTCTGCGTTTTGGTGTTTTTTCATGGGTGCTTCATTCTTTTCACGCATCGTATTTTTGACCGCGCTGTTGTTCGGCCTGCCGTCCCTGGCGGCTTCGCGTTGTGACGTCAATGTTCCGACCGAACGGGTGGATCTGGCCCAGGTAAGCCTGGCGTACCAGAGCATCGGTCGTGCGTCGGATCCGGCATTGCTGCTGGTGATGGGCCTGGGCGGGCAATTGATTCACTGGCCGGACGAGGTGGTGGTTGCGCTGTGCCAGCAGGGGTTCCGGGTGATCCGCTATGACAATCGCGATGTCGGCCTGTCGACCTGGCGGCAAGCACCGGCCGAAGCCAACCTGACCTTCGAAGTGCTGCGCTACAAGCTAGGGTTGCCGGTGTCGTCGCCGTACTCGCTCACCGACATGGCCGACGATGGCCTGGGACTGATGGACGCCTTGCACATCGATCAATTCCACGTGTTGGGCGCCAGCATGGGCGGGATGATCGCCCAGCACATGGCGGCCATGGCACCGCAACGGGTCGAGAGCCTGACCCTGATCATGACCACCTCTGGCGCCGAAGGCTTGCCGGCGCCGAGTGCGGCGCTGGTGCAGTTGTTGGCCCGGCGCGGTGCACCGAACCGCGAAGTGGCCCTGGAGCAACAGGCCGACTTGCTGGCGGCGCTGGGCAGCCCGATGGTCACCGATGATCGCCAGGCGCTGCTGCATCAGGCGGCGCTGTCCTATGACCGGGCGTTCAATCCCGAAGGCGTGAAACGCCAGATCATGGCCATTCTCGCCGAGCCGAGCCGGGTGGCGTTGCTCAACCAGTTGCGGGTCCCGGCACTGGTGGTGCACGGCACGGCCGACCCGCTGCTGCCGGTGATGCACGGGGTGCATCTGGCGGCGCATCTGCGTGGCAGTCAATTGATCTTGATTCCGGGCCTGGCCCATCGCTTCCAGGAGGCATTCAAGGCGCCGTTGCTGGGGGCAGTGTTGCCGTATTTGCGCGAGCACCGTGAAGACACTTCACACTGGGCACAGATCGAGCCTGTGGCCGATCGCAACCTTCTCTGACCCTCCTATTACTTGTGGGAGCGAGCAGGCTCGCTCCCACAGGAGAATGCATTTATCCGTGAAAGCGTAGCCAGACAGTCACCAAAGCCGTGGCCGCCATCAATCACGCCAGCACCATCGCCGCGCCCAGGGTTGCTTTGAGAATCAGGTCCATCAGTGGCTTAGCCCGTACTTCTTGACTTTGTCGAATAAGGTGGTCTTGGCCATGCCCAGTTCCTGGCTGGCCTGGGTCAGGTTGCCGCCGCTGCGTTGCAAGGCATCGCTGAGCAGGTTGCGCTCGAACGCCTCCACCGCTTCGGCAAAGGCCAGACCCTGATTGCTGGCGCCGGCACCGGTTTTCTTGAACGCTGGCAGGCCCAGGGCAAAGCGCTCGGCAACGTTACGCAGTTCACGCACGTTACCCGGCCAGTCGTGGCTCATCAGGTTCGAAACGGTCTGGTTGTCCAACTCCGGCACCGTGCGGTCGAAGCGTAGGGACGACTGCTGCAAGAAGTGCTCGAACAGTTGCAGGATGTCCTCGCGGCGCTCGCGCAGCGGTGGCAGTTCCAGGGTCACTACGTTGAGGCGGTAATACAGGTCGCTGCGGAATTCGCCGGCCTTGCTCGACTCGACGAGGTCGGATTTAGTCGCTGCGATGACGCGGCAATCCACCGCTACGCTCTGGTTCGAACCGAGGCGTTCGAGGGTGCGTTCCTGCAACACCCGCAGCAGTTTGATCTGCAAGGGCAGGGGCATGCTTTCCACTTCGTCGAGGAACAGCGTGCCGCCGTCGGCGTGTTCGATCTTGCCGATCCGTCGTTTGCCCGCGCCGGTAAAGGCGTTGGCTTCGTGGCCGAATATTTCACTTTCGAACAGGTTCTCCGGCAGGCCACCGCAGTTCAGCGCGACGAACTGCTTGGTGTGCCGCCGACTGAAATCATGCAGGCAGCGCGCAACCAATTCCTTGCCGGTGCCGGTCTCGCCTTCGATCAGCACGTTGGCCGAGGTATCGGCAACGTTGGCGATCAGCTCCCGCAGGTTCTGCATGGCCGGCGAGCGACCGATGATCCGTCCTTCCAGGGAATCACGTTCGGCCAGTTGCCGACGCAGCGACGTCACCTCCCGCGCCAGGCTGCGTTGCTCCAGGGCGCGGCGGGCGACGTCCACCAGACGTTCGGGGGAGAAGGGTTTCTCCATGAAGTCGTAGGCGCCTTTCTGCATCGCGCCGACGGCCATGGAAATGTCGCCGTGGCCGGTAATCAGCACCACCGGCAGGCTGCGGTCGCGGGCCTTGAGGCGGGTCAGCAACTCCAGGCCATCGATGCCCGGCAGGCGAATGTCGCTGACGACAATGCCGGCGAAGTTGTCGCCGACCCGCTCCAAGGCTTCTTCGGCGCTGCCCACGCCAATGCAGGGAATGTCTTCCAGGGTCAGCGCCTGTTGGCAGCCGAGCAGCACATGGGGGTCGTCTTCGACGATCAATACACTAAGGTCGTTGTTCATATTGGCTCGGCGGGAGTGGGGCTTACCAACGGTAAACTGAGGACGAATGCGGTACCACCGCTGGCCGGGTGCTCGACACCCAGGTGACCGCCGGTGGCGGCGGCCAGGCTGGCGGAAAGGGTCAGGCCCAGGCCCAGGCCCTGTTCGCCGGGTTTGGTGGTGAAGAACGGTTCGAACAGGTGCTTGCGCGCTTCGGCGTCGATGCCGTGGCCGTTGTCACGCACGCGCAGGCGGTATTTGCCATCGAACGCTTCGCCTTCGAGCCACAGCTCGGGTTGCGGCTGCGCTTGCATGGCGTCGAGGGCGTTGCCGATCAGGTTGACCAGAATCTGCTCCAGGCGGGTCTGGTCGATTTGCACCTGCACATCGGTGAAATCGCGGTGCAGTTGCAGGTGAATGTTCTCCACCCGGCCACCGAGCAATTGCAGGGCCGCGTCCACGCCTTTGCCGAGGCAGGCCTGACCCTTGTCGTCACCGCGCCGGGCAAACGAGCGCAGGCTGGCGGTGATCCGGCCCATGCGGTCGATCAGTTCGTTGATGGTCTTGAGGTTGGTGCTGGCCACGTCGAGCTGGCCGCGCTCGAGGAAGCGCACGGTATTGCCGGACAAGGTGCGCAGCGCCGCCAGCGGCTGGTTCAGTTCGTGGGCGATGCTGGTGGACATCTGGCCGATGGCCGCGAGTTTTCCGGCCTGTACCAGTTCATCCTGGGCGCGGCGCAAGGTCTCTTCGGCGAGCCGGCGTTCGCGGATCTGGCCCTTGAGCCGTTCGTTGCTGGCGCGCAGGTCGGTGGTGCGTTCGGTAATCCGACGCTCCAGCTGGTTGTTGGCTTCCTGCAAGGCTTCCCGGGCCGCGAGGCGGGTGGCGATCACCTTGCGCCGCTCGTTCCAGGCGATCAAAAGGAACGCCAGGAGGGCAAACGCCACGGCCACCAGGATCCCCTGGTTGATCGCTTCGCGGCGCAAATCCTGGAGCGGCGTGAGCAGGGTGAAATTCCACGGCGTATCGCTCAACGGCCGGGTTTGCGCCAGGTAGCTGATGTTTTCGTCGTCGGACACCAGTTCGCTGTTGGCCGGGAACGTGAGTTTTTCCACGCCTTCGGACAGGGTTTCCCGGGCCAGCGGCTGCAGTTCGTTGAGCGGGAACCAGTAGTACTGCAGGCTGCGGGCGAGTTTTTCCTTGGTTTCTTCGCTCAGCGGCACCACCGATTTCAAGCGCCGCGCCGGATCGCTGGACAGAATGATGATGCCGTTTTCGTCGCTGACGAAGGCTTCCAGGCGTGCCCGTTGCCAGCGTTCTTCCATGGCTTCCAGGCGGACCTTGACCACCGCGACGCCGATGATCTTGCCGTGTTCTTCCAGGCCGTGGGCCAGGTAGTAACCGGGTTCGCCGTTGGTGCTGCCGATGCCGTAGAAGCGCCCCGGCTGACCGCGCACGGCGTTCTGGAAATAGGCGCGAAAGGACAGGTCTTCACCCAGGTAACTGTCGACATCGCGCCAGTTGCTGGTGGCCATGACGCGGCCGGTGGTGTCCATCACGTAGATGGCCCGACTGCGGCTGCGCCGGTTCAGGCCTTCGAGGTAATCGTTGACCGTTTGCCGGTGTTCCGGGGTCGGGTCGGCCAGCAGCTTGGAAACACTGGTTTCGAGTTCCAGCAGGCTGGGCAGGTAGGTGTATTTGCTGATTTCGCTTTCGACGGCACGGGCGTGCAGTTCCAGCTGGCGCTGGCCGTTTTCGCTGAGGCTGCGGATGCCGTAGTGCTCACTGATCCAGAAGCCGATACAGCCCAGGCCGATCATCATGGCGATGATCAGCGGCGGCAGGAACAAATGACGAACCAGACGGGGTTTCACGGCGAGTGATGGCGACGCTGCGCGATAAAGATTGGGGTCGCATTTCATCACAGATGCCTTGGGTCAACCACAACGCAAATCTCAAGATCACCACTGAACCAGTGTGGGAGCGGGCTTGCTCGCGAAAGCGGTGTGTCAGTCACATCTATGTTGGATGTGCCGCCGTCTTCGCGAGCAAGCCCGCTCCCACATTTGGGGAGCGGTGTTTTTCTTAGTGCTGCAGAATCTTGTTGAGGAAGTGCTGCGTGCGATCGGCGCGGGCGTTGATGTCGCCGAAGAACTCTTCTTTCTTGCAGTCTTCGATGATCTTGCCGGCATCCATGAAGATCACCCGGTCCGCGACTTTACGCGCGAAGCCCATTTCGTGGGTCACGCACATCATGGTCATGCCCTCGTGGGCCAGTTGCACCATCACGTCGAGCACTTCGTTGACCATTTCCGGGTCCAGCGCCGAGGTCGGTTCGTCGAACAGCATGACGATCGGGTCCATCGCCAGCGCACGGGCAATCGCCACACGCTGCTGCTGACCACCGGACAGTTGGCCAGGATGCTTGTGGGCATGGGCCGAGAGACCGACGCGCTCGAGCAGTTGCAGGCCTTTCTTGGTGGCTTCTTCCTTGCTGCGGCCCAACACCTTGATCTGCGCGATGGTCAGGTTCTCGGTGATGGTCAGGTGCGGAAACAGCTCGAAATGCTGGAACACCATGCCCACGCGGGAACGCAGTTTCGGCAGGTTGGTCTTCGGGTCAGCGATGGAGGTGCCGTCGACCACGATGTCGCCTTTCTGGAACGGTTCCAGGGCGTTGACGCACTTGATCAGGGTCGATTTGCCGGAACCGGATGGCCCGCACACCACGATCACTTCGCCTTTTTTGACCTCGGTGCTGCAATCAGTCAGTACCTGGAAGTCCCCATACCACTTGTTGATGCTTTTGATAGAGATCATACGGCGAACCTTTTTTGCAGACGCTTGACCAGCTGCGAGGCGGCAAAGCTGACGGTGAAGTACACGAGACCCGCGAAAATCAGGAACTCATTGGAGCGGCCAATGATGTCGCCACTGGCGCGCGAAGCATTGAGAAAGTCCACCAGGCCGACGGCGTAGACCAGCGAGGTGTCCTGAAACAGGATGATGCTCTGTTGCAGCAACAGCGGAGTCATCTTGCGGAACGCTTGCGGCAGGATGATCAGGCGCATCATCTGCCCGTAAGTCATGCCCAGTGCCTGGGCAGCGCCCATCTGGCCCTTGGGAATCGACTGCACACCGGCACGGACGATTTCGCAGAAGTACGCCGCTTCGAACATCATGAAGGCCACGATGCACGAGGCGAACGCGCCGATCGGCGTGTCTTCGCCGGTGATCCAGCGTAATACGAACGGCACCGCCAGGTAGAACCAAGTGATCACCAACAGCAGCGGGATCGAACGGAAGTAGTTGACGTAGGCGCCGGCGATATTCGACAGCAGCTTATTGTGGGACAGACGCATCAACGCCAGGACGGTGCCGAGGATGATGCCGCCGATCACGCCCATGGCCATCAGCTTGAGGGTCATGATCATGCCGTTCCACAGGCCTGGCAGGGACGGGATGATGCCCGAGAAGTCGAATTCCATCATTTACCCCCTACGGAGATCAGGCCCGGTACGGCGACTTTCTTCTCGACCAGGCGCATCAGCAACATCAGGCTCATGTTCAGGGTGAAGTAGATCAGCGTTGCCAGGGTAAAGGCTTCGAACAGGTTGGCGGAAAACTCGGCGGTCTGTTTGGTCTGCGCGAGCAATTCCATCAAGCCGATCAGCGAGGCCACGGAGGTGTTCTTGAAAACGTTCAAGAATTCCGAGGTGAGCGGCGGAATGATGATCCGGTAGGCCTGGGGCAGCAGCACGTTCCAGTAGATCTGCGGCAGTTTGAAACCCATGGCACGGGCTGCGGATTCCTGGCCTTTTGGCAGGGCCTGGATACCGGTGCGCACCTGTTCGCAAACGCGAGCCGTGGTGAACAGGCCCAGGCACACGACGACGCTGAGGAAGGCCGAGGTGGTCGGGTTCAGATCCTGTTTGTACCACTCTTGTAGGTCCGCCGGCAGCAGGTCGGGTACCAGGAAGTACCAGATGAACAGCTGCACCAGCAGCGGCACGTTACGGAAGAGTTCGACGTAGCAGGTGGCGATGCCCGATACGATGCGATTCGGCACGGTACGCATGACACCCAGGATCGAGCCCAGTGTCAGGGCGATGATCCAGGCCGCGATGGCGATGCCGATGGTCCAGCCCAGACCAGTCATGTACCAGTCGAAATAGGTCTCGCTGCCCACGCCGGTGGACTTGAAGAACACGCCCCAGTCCCAGTTGTAATTCATTAGGGTCTCCCCTCAGTTCAATCGATGTACAAGTGCCCGCTTGGGGGAAGCTCCGTTCCCGCCTGACCTTGAGAGTCAGGCACACGCGCTCGGCTCGACAGCCACCGGTTCGAGTGTTTCCAGAAATGCCAGCAGGAAGTGACCACCTCCTGAAAGGGCGAGGGCCCTCTCAGGAGATAAGGTTAGTCAGAAATCAGGATTTCTTGTCGTCAGCCGCTTTATCGGTCGGATTGGCGATCAGGGCCTTGAGCTCGTTGCTCATCGGGAAGTTCAGGTTCAGGCCTTTTGGCGGGATAGGTTGCATGAACCATTTTTCGTAGATCTTGTTGATCTCGCCCGATGCGTAGGTGGCCTTGATGGCGTCATCCACAGCCTTTTTGAACGGCTCGTCGCCTTTGCGCACCATGCAGCCGTAGATTTCGTAGGACTGTGGAGTGCCGGTCACGGCCCAGTCACTGGCCTTCTTGGCCTTGGCAGCCTCACCGGCCAGCAGGGCGTCGTCCATCATGAAGGCCACTGCACGGCCGGTTTCCAGCATCTGGAACGACTCGCCGTGGTCTTTGGCGGAGATGACGTTCATGCCCATCTGCTTGTCGGCGTTCATCGCCTTGAGGATGCGCTCGGACGTGGTGCCGGCGGTGGTCACGACGTTCTTGCCGGCCAGGTCAGGGAAATCCTTGTACTTGGAGTCTGCCTTGGACAGCAGGCGAGTACCGATTTCGAAGATGCCAACGGAGAAGTCAACTTGCTGCTGACGCTCGACGTTGTTGGTGGTGGAACCGCACTCGAGGTCCACGGTGCCGTTCTGCACCAGCGGGATACGGGTTTGCGAAGTCACCAGGTTGTACTTGACCTGGAGGTTCGGCATGTCGAGGTCTTTTTTCAGCGCTTCGACGACTTTCAACTGGATGTCGTGGGAATAGCCGACCGGTTTGCCGGAAGCGTCTGCAATGTAGGAAAACGGAATGGAAGCGTCGCGATGGCCCAGGGTGATGGTGCCGGACTCTTTGATCTTCTTCAGGGTGCCGGTGAGTTCGGCGGCGAAAACTGGAGTGCTGATCAGAGCGGCAGCAATGGCTGCGCCCAGGATGTGGGGAACGATGCGCATCAAATTTTCCTCGACATTGTTTTTTTTATGGAGCCAGTTCATCGGCCCTTTTGTGCTGCAAAACACCTGAGCGCTATTGAGAGTCGGCGCAAAGGACATTCGTCGAAGAAGTGTAGAGCATGACTCGTGCCAGACCAGTCGCAATTGATCAACTAATTGATCTATAAGGAAATTAAATATTTTTTGCGTTGAAATTTCAGTGAGATGATCCGGTTAACCGAACCGACCCGCAGGTCGCGTTCGGAAAACCGAATGGTGGTTGGGTGCTACTCGGGTGTCAGGTGTATTTGCGCTTGTCCGGCGCTGGCGGGAAGTACTGGTACAACCAGGTTTCACTCAGCGTGCGGTCGTTGGTGCGGATGAACAGGCGCAGCTCGACAGGCTCGACGCTGTCATTGGTCGGGTACCAGTCAAACAGGATGCGGTAGCCCTTGATGTCATCAAGCTTGAGCACGCTGAAATCCTTGACCTCGCCGTTCGAGCAAGTGACCACCGGCTCGATGCCCGCGCCTTCAGGCAAGCGGTCCAGGCCGCCGCCGGTGAAGTCCACGGCAAAACGACGGGCCCAGACTGGCGGGTAATGCTCGCCTGGCGCCCAGCCTTCGGTGAAGCCGCCCATGCCCGAACGGGTCGCATTGACCCGTGCCAACGGCGTTCCGACTGGCGGCAATGCGCTCCAGTACAGCTTGTAGCCGTAGTTCAGCGAATCGCCGGCTGCCACCGGTTTCTTCGGGGTCCAGAAGGCGACGATGTTGTCCATGGTTTCGCCGGTGGTGGGAATCTCCAGCAGATCGACCGAGCCTTCGCCCCATGCGGTGGTCGGTTCGACCCACAGGCTTGGGCGGCGGCGGTACCAGTCGACGGTGTCCTGATAACTGGAGAACTCGTGGTCGGTCTGCACCAGGCCGAAGCCCTTCGGGTCGGTATCGGCGAAGGCATTGAATTGCAGGGTCGCCGGGTTGTTCAGCGGGCGGCAGATCCACTCGCCGTTGCCGCGCCACATGGCCAGGCGATCGGAGTCGTGGATTTGCGGGTGAATGGTGTCGCACATGCGGCGTTCGTGGGTGCCGCAACTGAACATGCTGGTCATCGGCGCAATGCCCAGTTGGTCGATGGCGGTGCGCGCGTTGACGTGGGCATCGATCTCCATCACCACGCGCTCGGCCTGGCAGTCGATATCGAAGCGGTAGGCACCGGTGGCGCTTGGCGAGTCGAGCAAGGCGTAGACCACGAAGCGGGTGCTGTCCTTGTCCGGCGTCTCGAACCAGAATTTGGTGAAGTCGGGGAATTCTTCGCGCTTTTTGGCGTAGGTGTCGATGGCCAGCCCGCGGGCCGACAAACCGTACTGTCCGGTGGCGTCCACCGCGCGGAAGTAGCTCGCGCCCAGGAAGGACACCACATCGTGTTTGTCCAGTTCCGGGGCCTTGAACAACTTGAAGCCGGAGAAGCCCAGGTCGCCCTTGAGCTGTGCGGTGTCGACCGTGGTGTTTTCATAGTTGAACAGCGACGGGCGGAAATGCACCTCGCGGGCCATCCGGGTTTTCGGATCGACGCTGTACATGCGCACCGGCTGCTTGAACCCCATGCCGACGTGGAAGAACTGCACGTCCAGCTGACCCTTGAGCTCTTTCCACAACGAATGATTGCCGTCGTAGCGGATCGCATTGAAGTTCTGCGGCGTCATGGTCGCCAAGGTCGGCGGCAACTGTTGCTTCGTGTCCTGATAGCGATTGCTGGCGAGCTGTTTGGCCTGGAGCTTCAGCGCCTCGAAATCGAACGCGGTGGCCTCGCCATCAGCGGTGCCAGCGTTGGCGGCCCAAGCCTGGGCGGCCAACAGCCCCGTGGCGGACAAGCCGGTGTAGGCCGCGATGGCCATGGAGGCTTTGAGCAAATTCCTGCGGTGCATAAATACAACCTGTCTTGAGCAATCCCGCGCCGTTCCTGGCACGTGCTGGATCAGAAATATCGGTTCGGACATGCCTTCGGCCAAACGCAACGGACTTTTAAACAGATGCCCGACAGCTTAAACCGTTCGATTGCAGAGCAAAATTGATTGATGGCACTGCGCTGGCTCGGCAATGAAATAAGACATG
Organism: Pseudomonas sp. P4_B4; assembly: GCF_056402255.1. Classification (NCBI taxonomy): domain Bacteria; kingdom Pseudomonadati; phylum Pseudomonadota; class Gammaproteobacteria; order Pseudomonadales; family Pseudomonadaceae; genus Pseudomonas; species Pseudomonas sp. P4_B4. Next base: position 186,201 of record NZ_JBFUHS010000005.1, on the reverse strand, counting down.
TCGGGAAACAATTCCGACAGGGGTTTCTGATTTACAGGGCATTTCTGCTTTTTTCGACTAATTACTCTAAAAACTGCTTTTCAGCGCCCGGAATATTTCTATTCTGTGCACATGACCGGTTTATGCCCTTCGGACCGGTGCGGTTCAGCGGGCACCCAGCGGCTGCTGAAAAAGGGATAGGGCGATGCGGTTTTTTGCAGTTTCTTTGACGTCTAGAGAAGGACATCGTCCATGTCGAAAGTACAGAACATCACTGAATTGTTGGGAATCTTTCCGTGTCTGGCCAGCGGGCGGCGAAGACGCCGACTCAACTCTGAGGAACTGAAACTGGTGGAGCGCTATCGGGAATTGTCGGAGAACGACCGGATAGCGATGAGGTATCTGGTGGATGCGATGAGGAGTGTTTCGCGGTTTTAATAAGGCAAACCAAAGGGACGGACTGTGAAGTCTGTCCCTTTTTTATCAGCTCGATTTATCCCTTCAACGGCAAGTGCCAGCGATTGGGAAGGGGCGCTGCACCTGCATCAACTCAGGCATGTCTCGCCACTTGATCCAGGCGTGATGTTGGTAATGCAGCAAGGGCACCGAGATTCCGGCCCAATTCAAGGAACTCAGGCTTGGCCGGTTTTCCACTGGCTCTGATTTGGCGTCGCGCAACGAGGGAATGACTTCATTGCTCAGCCAATGGCGCAGGTTACGGTTTTCCGGGACGAAGTGGTGAACCAGCAAGGCGTACATGCCTGATTCGCTGACCATCAGGGTTTCGACCGTTTTGCCGTCCTTGCGCAGCCAGACGGTGCGACGTTGGTCGGGATCGAGTTTCAGGGTCAGGCGTTCATTGAGTGGTTTGCCCATCAAGCGACCTAGATCCTGGGCGCAGAACCAGGCTTGGTTGTCTTGCATGAAGGCGTGGAGGAAACGGTTGTGGCGGGTGAAGACATTAGGAATGAAGCAGGAAGGAATTTCAGTCGGATGTGGTGTGTGCTTGTGCATTTTTCGACTCCATGTTGAAGAAAGGAGCCGCCAATAATCCTTCGACAGATTTGGGTGGCGGACCGTGGGGCGTTCGAAGTCGGAACATTCTCGATCAACATGGAAGCCGAGAGGCCCGCGCCACACGGCCCGCCATAACGCGAAACTGAAAGGCAAAAAAATGCCCCAGCTCATATGGGGGCGCGGATGCGCCATGTTGATATGTTCCGGCTTCGACTCCGGGCCGCTGATTTGGCAGCGACGGAGCAAAGCCTATCGGTCAGGCACTCGCGGCGCCAAGTCTACTCTGGGGACGCTTGTTGTAGGAATCGAGGGTTTTTCAGGAAGGCTGCATCTGTAGGAATTTCCTGTTTTTGCGTGAGGTACAGGGGCAAGGGACTTCAAGCGCGTTTTTTCCATTATTTTTTGCGCTCATCAGACGGTGCAAAATGGAGAGTGCCTTGAAAGTATCCCTCAAACAGATAAGCGGTCCCTGGGATCAGGGGTGGGTGCTGGACAAGCACATGATAAGTAGTACCTTTCTCGGAAACGATGAGCGCGGAAATCCATGCTTCGATAATCATCGTACTGAGGTAGGAGAGGCGACCTACCAGCTCAAATACCAGAAGGATTGGAATCAAGTGGGGCCACTTGCTCAAGCCGTGGCAACGAATGTTTTTCCGAAGCTGGATCAAGTGGGATTCGTCGTTCCTATGCCAGCCTCGAATGTTCGCCCACGACAACCGGTTACCGAGGTTGCAGTTGAGTTGGGGCGTATTGTAGGGAAACCGGTATTTTCGGATTTACTCCGAAAGGCCATTACCGGACAATCGCTCAAGGATTTGCACTCCAAAGCTGAAAAGGTTGCTGCTATTGGAGATAGTTTTAGTGTGAATGATGTGATTATCAACGCTGGCTGCTGGAACGCTTTGGTTGTTGATGATTTGTTTGATAGTGGTGCATCAATGGAGGCAGCCTGTACAGCTTTACGTAAGTGTCAAAAGGTGCGGAGCATTTATGTGGTGGCACTAACTTGGAAGTGATCTAAATGACAACTGTATTTATTGCAGGCTCTATTAATATCAAATGCCTTGATCCGAAGGTTAAAGAGCGTATCGATAATATTGTTGCGTCTGAGTTTGAGGTCGTGGTTGGCGACGCCGGTGGTGCTGACACCTCTATTCAAGAGTATCTCCTGAGCTTGTCTCGATCAAAAACTACCATTTATTGCAGTGGTATGGCCCCACGAAACAACCTGGGGAAATGGCCGGCCAGAACAGTGGAAAGCAAGCACTCCAAAGGATCGCGAGCCTTTTTTACCGCAAAAGATGTTGTGATGGCCGAGGCGGCTGACTACGGATTGATGATATGGGATGCAAAGAGCACTGGAACACTTAGTAATGTGATTGAGTTGTTGTCGCGAAATAAAAAATCTCTTGTTTTTGTTGATGATGAAAAGGTGTTTAAAGTGGTTGGTAGTGTGAGCCAACTTGAAGAGTTAATCGCGTCCATGTCTGATCACGCCAAGCAAAAAGCAAATGAAAAAATTAAACTTTTCTATCGCATATCTTTGCTGAAGCATGATCAGACAGAACTGTCGCTTTAATATTCTTTTTTTCAAATATTGTTGACGACCCGGCGCCATCTTTGGCGCCGGGTAAATCCCCGTTACCGACTAACCTTCCAAGCATCCCCCGCAGGCGCCGTACCGTGGTCATACGGCTTGGCGATCCACATGTAGAGCAAGCCCAGGCCAATCACGATGGCAGTGCTCAGCACCATCGCGTAGTTGATGTACCACGCGGCATCCGGCGTACGTGGCCAGGCCATGTTGATGATGGCGCCGACGCCGTAAACCAGCGCGCCGATGTTCACCGCCCAGCCCCAGGCACCGAGGGTGAATTTGCCGCTCGGTTTCCAGCCCTTCAGGCGGGCGTACAGGGCCGCGAGCACGATCATCTGGAACGCCAGGTAGATGCCGATTGCCGCGAAGCTGACGATGGTGGCGACCGCGTCTTGCAGGAAGAAGCCGAGGATGATGATCAACGCCGGCAGGACACCCGACACGAACAGCGCGGCAACTGGAACCTGAGTTGTAGGGGAAATCTTCTTCAGCAGTCGGCTGCCGATGACCATTTCGTCACGGGCGTAGGAATACAGCAGACGACTGGCCGCGGCTTGCAGGCTGATCACGCAGGAGATGAAAGAAATCATCACCACACCCATCACCACTTTCGAACCCACCGGGCCAAACGCGTTGCTGAGGATGGTGGTGACCGGATCCTTGTCGGTGCCGTTGATCACCGCCTGCATGTCAGGCACGGCGAGGATCAGTGCCAGGCAGGCGAACATCGCCGCGATGCCGCCGATGTAGATGGTCATGCGCATGGCCACCGGGATTTTCTTGCTCGGGTTCGGGGTTTCTTCGGCGACATCACCGCAAGCCTCGAAGCCGTAGTACAGGAACATCCCCGCCAGCGAAGCAGTGAGGAACGCCGGCAGGTACGAGCCGTCGACGCTGATATCGAAGGTGTTGAACAACACGCTGATGGGTTGATGACGCTCGAAAATCAGCAGGTAAACACCGACGATCACCGCGCCCACCAGTTCGCAGAGGAAGCCGAACATGGCGATCCGCGCCAGCACTTTGGTGCCGCTCAGGTTGACCAGGGTAGCGAATAGCGTCAGGAACAGGGCGATGATGATGTTGGTGTTGTTGCTCGGTTCAAAGCCCATCATGGCGGCGAGGTACGGACCGGCACCCACGGCAACCGCCGCGATGGTCACACACAGGGCGATGGAGTAGATCCAGCCGACCATCCACGCCCAGCGTTTGCCCACCAAGCGGCGAGCCCACGGGTACACACCGCCGGAAATCGGGAACTGCGAAACCACTTCACCGAATATCAGGCACACCAGCAACTGGCCGCAACCGACCAGCAAGTAGGCCCAGAACATCGGTGGCCCGCCCGCGGCCAGGCACAGGCCGAACAGGGTATACACCCCGACGACCGGGGACAGGTAAGTGAAGCCCAGGGCAAAGTTTTCCCACAGGCTCATGCTGCGGTTGAAGTTGGAGGTGTAGCCCAGTTTGCGTAGTTGCTCGGCATCGCTGTCGGCAAGGGCTACAGAGAGATCTGGTGATGCACTCATGTGTGATTGCTCCGGAAAATCGGCAGATTTCGGATGTCCGAAACCGTGACGGGGCCTTGGGGGCGCCGCCCGGATCGGTGGTTATTGTTTTGTCTTCTTTGGGGTGGAGCCTGGTGGTGCGTACTGCCGGTTTCTGCCTTGAAACCGCGGTGAGCCATTCGCGGGCAAGCCCGCTCCCACAGGGACCGGGTTTGCCTGAAAGGTTTTTAGTGCTTGAACATCACATGCCGCACAACGGTGTAGTCCTCGAGCCCGTACATGGACATGTCCTTGCCATAGCCGGACAGTTTCTGACCGCCGTGGGGCATTTCGCTGACCAGCATGAAGTGCGTGTTGACCCAGGTGCAGCCGTACTGCAAGCGCGCTGCCAGGCGATGGGCGCGGCCGACGTCGGCGGTCCACACGGAGGAGGCCAGGCCGTAGACCGAGTCGTTGGCCCAACCCAGCACCTGCGCTTCATCGCTGAATCTGGTCACCGACACCACTGGCCCGAACACTTCGCGACGGACGATTTCGTCGTCCTGTTGTGCATCGGCCAACACGGTCGGTTCGAAGAAGAAGCCATTGCCCTCAACCGCCTTGCCGCCGGTGATCAAACGAATGTGCGGCTGGGCGATGGCGCGCTCGACGAAACCGGCCACGCGGTCGCGGTGTTGCGCGGTGATCAGCGGGCCGAGTTCGGTCGATGGATCATCCTGCAGGCCGTACTTGATGCTGCTGACGGCGGCGCCGAGTTTCTCGACGAACTTGTCGTAGATGCCTTCCTGGGCATAGATGCGGCAGGCGGCGGTGCAGTCTTGCCCGGCGTTGTAGAAACCGAAGGTGCGGATGCCTTCGACGGCGGCATCGATGTCGGCGTCGTCGAAGATGATCACCGGGGCCTTGCCGCCCAATTCCATGTGCATGCGTTTGACGCTGTCGGCGGTGCTGGAAATGATGTTCGAACCGGTGGCAATCGAACCGGTCAGCGACACCATGCGCACTTTCGGGTGGGTCACCAGCGGGCTACCGACGGTAGGACCACGACCGAACACCAGGTTGAGCACACCGGCCGGGAAAATTTCCGACGCCAGTTCGGCCAGGCGCAGGGCGGTCAGCGGGGTTTGTTCCGACGGCTTGAGCACCACGGTATTACCGGCGGCCAGGGCCGGGGCGATTTTCCAGGCGACCATCATCAGCGGGTAGTTCCACGGCGCGATGGAGGCGATCACGCCCACCGGGTCGCGGCGGATCATCGAGGTGTGGCCGGGCAGGTATTCGCCACCGGCCGAGCCGCTCATGCAACGGCTGGCGCCGGCGAAGAAACGGAACACGTCGGCAATCGCCGGGATCTCGTCGTTCAGCGCGGCGCTGTAGGGCTTGCCGCAGTTGTCCGATTCCAGTTTGGCCAGCTCTTCGCCGTGGGCTTCGATGGCATCGGCCAGTTTGAGCAGCAGCAGCGAACGCGCTTTCGGCGGGGTATGCGACCAGCTGTCGAACGCGGCGTCGGCGGCGCGCACGGCGGCATCGACCTGGGCTGCGCTGGCTTCGTTGATTTCCACCAGCACACGGCCCAAGGCCGGGTTGAATACGGGTTGGGCGGGGCCTTCGCCGGCGAGCAGTTGGCCGTTGATCAAGAGTTTGGTTTGCATGGCATTTGTCCTCTTCGAAGCTATTGTTGTTCTTCTGTAGACCCCGGCCCTAAATGTGGGAGCGGGCTTGCTCGCGAATGCGGTTCAACATTCAACATTTGTGGTGATTGACCCGCCGCGTTCGCGAGCAAGCCCGCTCCCACATTCATCCGGTTTCCACATTGGGAATTGAGTTGTCAGCTACTTACCGCCACTACCCGCAACGCTCTCACCGCCTCGGGTCAGGTAATAGGCGCCGAGAATCGGCAGCATGGTCACCAGCATCACCAGCATCGCCACGACGTTGGTCACCGGCACGTCCCGTGGGCGGCTGAGCTGGTTGAGCAGCCACAGCGGCAGGGTGCGTTCATGGCCGGCGGTGAAGGTGGTGACGATGATTTCGTCGAACGACAGGGCAAACGCCAGCATGCCGCCGGCCAGCAACGCCGAGCCGAGGTTCGGCAGGATGATGTAGCGGAAGGTCTGCCAGCCGTCGGCGCCGAGATCCATCGAGGCTTCGATCAAACTGTGGGAGGTGCGGCGCAAGCGGGCGATGACGTTGTTGTAGACGATCACCACACAGAAGGTCGCGTGGCCGACGATGATGGTGAACATCCCCGGCTCGATTCCCAATGTCTTGAAGGTCGCCAGCAGCGCGATCCCGGTGATGATCCCCGGCAGGGCAATCGGCAGGATCAGCATCAGCGAGATGCCTTGCTTGCCGAAGAAGTCGCGGCGATACAACGCGGCGGACGCCAGCGTGCCGAGGACCATGGCGATCAGGGTGGCAATCGAGGCGATCTGCAACGACAGCTTGATCGCTTCGAGCACGTCCGGCCGCGAGAACGCCACGCTGAGCCAATTCAGAGTGAAGCCCTTGGGCGGAAAGCTGAATGCCGCGTCTTCGGTGTTGAAGGCGTAGAGGAAGATGATCAGGATCGGGAAGTGCAGGAACACTAGCCCGCCCCAAGCTGCGATTTTCAGGCCTATTGAGGCTTTCTCAGAGTGCATCGAAGGCCCCCATTCGTTTGACGATGGACAGGTAAATGGCGATCAGCACGATCGGCACCAGGGTGAAGGCGGCGGCCATTGGCATGTTGCCGATTGCGCCTTGCTGGGCATACACCATGCTGCCGACGAAGTAGCCGGGCGGGCCGACCAGTTGCGGCACGATGAAGTCGCCCAGGGTCAGCGAGAAGGTGAAGATGGAACCTGCGGCAATGCCCGGGATCGACAGCGGCAGAATCACTTGCATGAAGGTCTGGCGCGGCTTGGCACCGAGGTCGGCGGAGGCTTGCAGCAGCGACGGCGGCAGGCGTTCCAGCGAGGCCTGGATCGGCAGGATCATGAACGGCAGCCAGATGTAGACGAACACCATGAAGCGGCCCAGGTGCGAGGTCGACAAGGTGCTACCGCCAACCCCCGGAATGCCCAGCACGAACTGCAGGACCGGTTCCAGCCCCAGGTGCTGCACGAACCACTGCGCCACCCCACCCTTGGCCAGCAGCAGCGTCCAGGCATAAGCCTTGACGATGTAGCTGGCCCACATCGGCATCATCACCGCGATGTAGAAAAACGCCTTGGTCTTGCCGGTGGTGTAACGCGCCATGTAGTAGGCAATCGGGAACGCGACGATGGCACTGGCAATCGACACCACAATCGCCATGCCCAGGGTACGCAGGATGATGTCGAAGTTCGACGGCTGGAACAGCGCGGTGAAGTTGGCCAGGGTCAGGTCAGGGGTGACCGCCATGGTGAAGTCATCGAAGGTGTAGAAGCCTTGCCACAGCAGCGTCAGCAACGAGCCGAGGTAGATCGCGCCGAACCACAGCAACGGCGGCACCAGCAACATCGACAGGTACAGGTTCGGCCGGCGATACAACAGGTTGGAAAACCTGCGCAACGGCGAGCCGCCTGACGAGGTTTGAGTAATAGCCAAGGTGCTCATCTCACACCCCGCCTTCAAGGGTGTCGTGCAAATGGACCATCGCTTCCCGTGCCCAACGTGCGCTCAGGCGCTGCCCGGTCTGGTGTTGCGCGCTGCTGTCGATCCACTGATTGTTGGCCTGGCTGATGTTCAGGGTCTGGCCGTTTTCCAGTTTCAGTTCGTAGCGGGTGGCGCTGCCCTGGTACTGAATGTCGTGGAGCAAACCGCTGACCTCGATCTCGTGGCTGGCCAGCGGGCCTTCGGCGAATCGCACGTGTTCCGGACGAATCGAGAACGGCTGCGGATTGCCACTGAGCTGCTTGGCCAAGTCACCGCGAATCACGTTGGAGGTGCCAACGAATTCCGCCACGAAGGTGGTGGCCGGTTTCATGTACAGGTTGCGCGGGCTATCGACTTGTTCGATGCGGCCCTTGTTGAACACGGCCACGCGGTCGGACATCGACAGCGCTTCGGTCTGGTCGTGGGTGACGAAAATGAAGGTGATGCCGAGCTGGCGTTGCAACTTCTTCAACTCGCCCTGCATTTGCTCGCGCAGTTTCAGGTCGAGGGCACCGAGGGGTTCGTCGAGCAGCAACACCCGTGGACGGTTGACCAAGGCGCGGGCCAGGGCCACACGCTGGCGCTGACCACCGGAGAGCTGAACCGGCTTACGTTCGCCGTAGCCGCCGAGGGCGACCATCTCCAGGGATTCTTCGGCGCGCTTGAGGCGTTCGGCCTTGCCGATGCCTTTGACTTTCAAGCTGTAGGCGACGTTGTCGCGAACGTTCATGTGCGGGAACAGCGCGTAATCCTGGAACACGGTGTTCACGTCGCGCTGGTACGGCGGCAGGCCGGCGGCCTCTTCACCATGAATGCGGATGGAACCGGCGCTCGGTTGTTCAAAGCCGGCGATCAGGCGCAAACAGGTGGTTTTGCCCGAGCCGGAAGGCCCCAGCATGGAGAAGAACTCGCCGTCCTGGATGTCGATGGAAACCCGGTCTACGGCTTTCACTTCGCCGAATAGACGGGAAACGTTGGTGAACTGGACTGCAAGCGTCATGGTGCGGTACTCCCAAAAGGCGAAGACCGTCGCAGCGGCCCTGCCTGGACTTCTGAAAAACAGTTATTCCGTAAACCGTTGTGCTTCTGACAAGGCTTGGGGTGTGGAAAAGTCGTTTCGGGAGCGTCGCGAGCGGCGATTAGTCGTGTCCGGCCAGCGCACAGCCCCCGGAGCGTACGTTAGTACGTGAGGAGGCGAGCACTGCCCGGGCGCGGATAATCGACGCGCAGCAGCTACCGGAATGACTTTTAGCGGCCGCCCATGATCGCGATGTAGTCCTGGGTCCAGCGGCTGTACGGCACGAACTTGCCGCCTTCAGCCTGCGGGGTTTTCCAGAAGGCGATCTTGTCGAACTGGTCGAAACCGTTGGTCTTGCAACCTTCGGCGCCGAGCAGTTCGCTCTCCTTGCACGCCGCCGGAACCGCTGGCAACGAGCCGAACCACGCTGCTACGTCACCCTGGACTTTCGGTTGCAGCGACCAGTCCATCCACTTGTAGGCACAGTTCGGGTGCTTGGCCTCGGCGTGCATCATGGTGGTGTCGGCCCAACCGGTGGCGCCTTCTTTCGGGATGGTCGAGGCGATTGGCTGCTTCTCGTTCATCAGGCCGTTGACCTGATACGGCCAGGCACCGGAGGCGACCACGCCTTCGTTCTTGAAGTCGCTCATTTGCACAGTGGTGTCGTGCCAGTAGCGGTGGATCAACGGCTGCTGGGCGCGCAGCAGGTCGAGCACGGCCTTGTACTGGGCTTCGGTCAGTTCGTACGGGTTCTGGATCCCCAGTTCCGGCTTGGCGGTCTTCAGGTACAGCGCCGCGTCGGCGATGTAGATCGGGCCGTCATAGGCCTGCACGCGGCCCTTGTTCGGCTTGCCGTCCGGCAGGTTTTCCGCGTTGAACAGCACGCCCCAGCTGGTGGGCGCGGTCTTGAACACGTTGGTGTTGTACATCAGCACGTTCGGGCCCCACTGATACGGGGTGCCGTAGGTCTGCTTGTTGACCACGTACCACGGTCCATCCTTGAGGCGTGGGTCGAGGTTTTTCCAGTTCGGGATCAACGCAGTGTTGATCGGCTGCACACGCTTGCCGACGATCAGGCGCAGGGACGCATCGCCGGATGCGGTGACCAGGTCATAACCGCCCTTGGCCATCAGGCTGACCATTTCATCGGAAGTGGCCGCGGTCTTGACGTTGACCTTGCAGCCGGTTTCCTTCTCGAAACCGGTCACCCAGTCGTAGGCCTTGTCGCTCTCACCACGTTCGATGTAGCCAGGCCAGGCCACAATATCCAGTTGGCCCTCGCCCGCCCCGACAGCTTTGAGCGGCTCGGCGGCCTGGACACTGGCACTGGCCAGCAGCGCGGTGGTGATTGCACTGAGCAATGCGGTCTTGTGCACGAACATTGGAATTCCCTCTTCTTTAATTATGGTCGGGGCAGTGGGCTCGGTTAAGCGTGTTGCTGATTGTTATTGTTAGCGTAGCTGCAAGTTTCAAGCTTCAAGCTGCAAGAGAAACGCAGGTCCGCACCTGACTTGCAGCTTGTGGCTTGAGGCTTAAAGCTCCTGTCCATGTCGGGCCATGATGTGTCGTACCACGCTGTAGTCCTGAAGCGAATCGCTGGACAGGTCTTTGCCGTAGCCCGAACGTTTCAGGCCGCCATGGGGCATTTCGCTGACCAGCATGAAGTGGCTGTTGATCCAGGTGCAGCCGTACTGCAAGCGCGCCGCGACCTGCATGGCCTTGTCGAGGTTCTGGGTCCAGACCGACGAGGCCAGGCCGTATTCCGAATCGTTGGCCCAGTCCACCGCTTGTTCCAGTTCATCGAAGCGGGTCGCGGTGACCACCGGCCCGAATACTTCGCGCTGGACGATCTCGTCACTTTGCTTGCAACCGGCGAGCAGGGTCGGCTGGTAATAGAAGCCGGCGCCGGAATGCACCGCTGCGCCGGTCACCCGCTCGATGTGCGGCTGGCCGAGGGCACGCTCGACAAAACTGGCCACGCGGTCGCGCTGGCGGGTGCTGATCAGCGGACCGATTTCGTTGTCGGCGTCGCGTTTGCCGGCGAAGCGCAGGCTGCTGACGGCCGCGCCGAGTTCGGCCACCAAACGGTCATGGATCCCGGCCTGGGCGTAAATGCGGCAAGCGGCGGTGCAATCCTGGCCGGCGTTGTAATAGCCGTAAGTGCGCACGCCTTCGACCACGGCCTGAATGTCGGCATCGTTGCAGACGATCACCGGGGCCTTGCCGCCGAGTTCGAGGTGGGTACGTTTGAGCGTCTTCGATGCGGCCTGGAGAATCTTTTGGCCGGTGACGATATCGCCGGTCAGCGACACCATGCGCACTTTAGGGTGATTCACTAGATGGCTGCCGACGCCTTCGCCGCCACCGCAAACGATGTTGATCACACCCCGTGGCAGGATCTCGGCCAGCGCCGGGGCCAGGGCCAGGATCGACAGCGGCGTGTGTTCCGACGGCTTGAACACCAGGGTGTTGCCGGCGGCCAGGGCCGGGGCGATTTTCCACGCGGCCATCATGATCGGGTAGTTCCACGGCGCAATCGACGCCACGACCCCGATAGGATCGCGCCGGACCATGCTGGTGTAGCCCGGCAGGTATTCGCCGCTGAGCTGGCCGGTCTGGCAGCGTACGGCACCGGCGAAGAAGCGGAACACGTCGACCGTGGCATTCAGGTCATCCTGACGGGCCAGGTGCAGCGGCTTGCCGCAGTTCATGGATTCGAGGCGGGCCAGCAGATCGGCGTTTTTTTCGATGGCGTTGGCGATGTCCAGCAACAGGTTCGAACGTTGCTGTGGTGTGGTGCGCGACCAACCGGCGAAGGCACCGTGGGCGGCGAGGATGGCTGCTTCGACTTGCTCGGTGCTGGCTTCGGCGATCCGGGTCAGGACTTCCCCTGTGGCGGGGTTGAGAATCGGCTCGACGCAGCCTTGACCGGCGACTAATTCACCATCAATCAACAATGCGGTGAACAACGGGGTCTGCGCGCCAGCCATTTTTCGGGTTCTCGTTTTTTGTGTGGCTTCTTGTGTAGACATGGCAGCGCTCCCTGTGACTGGGGCCCGGCCGTCTTTATTAGATGCAACAAGACTAGTTCGCGGACCCGAGGACAACAAATACTAAATACTGAAGGTGGCGTTCGATTAAATAGATGGCTTGCGCCCGCCGTGGGGTTGTTCGCGGGCGACCGTGAGAAACGGGTCCACCAGCGCCGGCCGCGCGGTGCCGCGACGCCACGCCAGGCCGACATCCAGGGTCTGGCTGAGGTCGGCGATCGGCCGCGCTTCGATGATGTCGCCCTCCAGTGACCACGGGCGATAGGTCATGTCAGGCTGGATCGACACGCCCAATCCGGCGGCCACCAGGCTTCGCACCGCTTCGGTCGAGGCCGTGCGCAGGGTGATGCGCGGTTGCAAGGAGGCTGCCGACCACATGCGCTGGGCGTTGCGGTCCATTTCATCGACGTTCAGTTGAATCAATGGCTCGCGGGCCACGTCGGCGAGGTTGATGCTGTCGTGTTCCAGCAGCGGGTGCTGGGCCGGCAGCCATAGCCGGTGCGGCGAATGGGTCAGCACTTCGGTCTGCAAGGCGTGGCGGTCTTCGAGATTGGACAGGATCAACACGCCGACATCGATCTCGCCGCTGACCAGCAAATGCTCGATGTACGGGCGCTCATCTTCCATCACGCGGATTTCCACGTTGGGGTAGGCGCGCTGGAAACGGGTGAGCAGATCCGCCAGGTAATAACCGGCCACCAGGCTGGTCACGCCGACGATCAGTTGCCCGGCGACCTGGTCGGTGCTCTGTTGCAGGCTGCGCTTGGCGTTATCCACCGTGGCCAGGATCAAGTGCGCCTGACGCAGGAATTGATGCCCCTGGTGGGTCAGGGTCATGCCCTTGGCGTGGCGGCTGAACAGGCTGACGCCAATCTCCTCCTCCAGTTGCTGGATCGCCAGAGTCAGGGTCGACTGGGAAATGAACGCGGTTTGCGCGGCGGCCGAGATCGAGCCGGTCTCGGCCACGGCGATGAAATGACGGATCTGACGCAAGGTCATCATGGGAAAGCACCCGGTGGGCTGTTTTTATAGATTGGCGAGAGTGTATATCGTTTTTTCTGATGGGCAGGTGCAAGCGGCAATGCGCGCATTGAGGGAGTGCAACATCTGGAAGCACTCTCGCCCACGGGACGTGGGCACTTTCGTTTTAGGCTGGTGGTCTTGGTTTCAGGCTAAACGTCTTGTGGAGGCGGTAAATGAACACCCGTGGATTGCTCGATCAACTACTCAAGTCCGGCCAGGACCTGTTGCAGAACAAGGCCGGCAGCTCACAGCAAAAGGGTGCGAGCGGTGGCACCAGTGCCCTCGGCAGCTTGCTCTCCGGCGCGAGTGGCGGGGCATTGGCGGCAGGCGCCATGGGCTTGCTGCTCGGCAGCAAAAAGGCCCGTAAAGTCGGGGGCAAGGTTGCGGTCTACGGTGGTCTCGCCGCGTTGGGCGTGCTGGCTTATAAAGCCTACGGCAACTGGCAGGCGCAGCAGGGCGGTGCGGCCGGTACGGAACCGCAAACCCTGGACCGCGTGCCGGCCGCGCAAGTCGAACTGCACAGTCAGGCGATTCTCAAGGCGCTGGTGGCGGCGGCCAAGGCTGACGGTCATGTCGATGAGCGTGAGCGAGCCTTGATCGAAGGCGAATTCACCCGGCTCGACAGCGATCAGGAACTGCAACACTGGCTGCACGCCGAGCTCAACAAGCCGCTGGACCCGAGCGATGTCGCCCGCGCCGCCCGCTCCCCGGAAATCGCCGCTGAGATGTACATCGCCAGCGTGATGATGGTGGACGAGGAAAACTTCATGGAGAAGGCCTACCTCGACGAGCTGGCGCGCCAGCTCAAGCTGGAGCCGGGGTTGAAAGCCGAGCTTGAGAAGCAGGTTCGCCAGGCTTCCCTGTAAAACTTCAGACTGCATTCGCGAGCAGGCTCGCTCCCACATCAGGTCTTCAGTGATCACAGATTCTGCGTACGCCAGAGATTCAATGTGGGAGCGAGCCTGCTCGCGATGGCGTTTTCAGCCACACCACCGCCCCAATGGCCATTCCGCAGCCCCTTTCTACCCAATCACCCCTGGCACCCATCTCCTTCATTAGCGGACAGTCCCCACCCAGAGCCCATCCCGCCTTTTTTCAACGGGATGAGAAGCGGTGCGCAACCGTCTTATAAATGAAACACCGCCCTCGGCTATACTCCCCGCATTTCGAATCAGGCCCCGAGGATTGACTGTGAAGAACTGGACGTTACGCCAACGCATTTTGGCGAGCTTTGCGGTAATTATCGCCATCATGTTGCTGATGGTGGTCGTGTCGTATTCCCGTTTACTGTCGATTGAGTCCAGTGAGAGCGTTGTGCGCTCGGACAGTGTTCCCGGGATTCACTACAGCTCCCTGATTCGCGGTGCCTGGGTCGATGATTACGTGCTGACCCAGCAACTGATCGGGCTGGGGGGCGGTCGAGGCATGACCCAGGCTGACAAGGATATGTACCAGGGTATTGAGGAACGGCTGCAACGCGCGATGGCCAGCTACCGGGGTACCATCTTCGAGAAAGATGATCGGGCAAGGTTCGAGGAGTTTGAAAAGCTGCACGATCAATATGACAAGCTGCTCGAAGAGGTGCTCGATGCCTACCAGCAAAAGGACTTCGAACAGGCCCGTCGCATCCTCGCCGAACAGATGACCCCGGCATGGGCTACCGGCCGCAAACAGCTGGATGAACTCATTGAGTTCAACAGGGAGGCGGCTGAGGCGGCCACTGACTCGATCATTTCATCGGTAGTGGTGGCGAAGCTGATCATGGGCATTTCGTTGCTGGTCGCAGTCATTAGTGCCGGGTTGTGTGGTCTTTTGTTGATGCGCGCGATCATGGCGCCGATGAACCGCATTGTGCAGATCCTCGAAATAATGCGTACCGGCGATCTCAGCAGTCGTCTGAACCTTGCGCGCAAGGACGAATTCGGCGCCGTGGAAACCGGCTTCAACGACATGATGACCGAGCTGACGTCCCTGGTGTCCCAGGCCCAGCGTTCCTCGGTGCAGGTCACCACCTCGGTGACCGAGATTGCTGCCACCTCCAAGCAACAGCAAGCGACCGCCACCGAAACCGCCGCCACCACCACCGAAATCGGCGCGACGTCCCGTGAAATTGCGGCCACTTCGCGGGATCTGGTGCGCACGATGATCGAAGTCTCCACCGCCGCCGATCAGGCCTCGGTACTTGCCGGATCCGGGCAGCAAGGGCTGGCGCGGATGGAAGAGACCATGCACTCGGTGATGGGCGCGGCTGATCTGGTCAACGCCAAACTGGCGATCCTCAATGAGAAGGCCGGCAACATCAATCAGGTGGTGGTGACCATCGTCAAGGTCGCCGACCAGACCAATCTCCTGTCCCTCAACGCCGCCATCGAGGCCGAAAAGGCCGGTGAGTACGGCCGCGGTTTTGCCGTGGTCGCCACCGAAGTGCGGCGCCTGGCGGATCAGACGGCCGTGGCCACCTACGACATCGAACAGATGGTGCGCGAGATCCAGTCGGCGGTGTCGGCCGGGGTCATGGGCATGGACAAGTTCTCCGAAGAAGTGCGCCGCGGCATGTCCGAGGTGCAGCAAATCGGCGAGCAGTTGTCGCAGATCATCCATCAGGTTCAGGCGTTGGCGCCGCGGGTACTGATGGTCAATGAGGGCATGCAGGCCCAGGCCACCGGTGCCGAGCAGATCAACCACGCACTGGTGCAGTTGGGCGATGCCAGCAGCCAGACCGTCGAGTCCTTGCGCCAGGCCAGTTTCGCCATCGATGAGCTGAGCCAGGTGGCCGTCGGGCTGCGCAGCGGCGTTTCGCGATTCAAAGTCTGATGAGCGAAATCACGGCCAAACGCTCTGCCGTGAAGCAGGCGCTGCATGCCTTGTTTCTGGTGTTTCGCATCGGCAACGAGCGCTATGCCTTGAAGGCTATCGAAGTGGCTGAAGTGCTGCCGCGCCTGCCCTTGAAGCCTATTCCCCATGCCCCCGCCTGGGTCGCCGGGGTGTTCGCCTATCGGGGAGCCGTGGTGCCGGTGATCGACTTGAGCGCGCTGACCTTTGGTACGCCTGCACAGGCCCGTACCAGCACACGACTGGTGCTGCTCAACTATCGCCCGGATGAAACCGCCGAGTCGCAGCTGCTCGGTCTGATTCTGGAACAGGCGACTGACACCTTGCGCTGCGATCCGGCGGATTTTCAGCCCTACGGCCTGGACAATCGCCAGACGCCTTACCTCGGGTCGGTCCGCAAGGACGAGCAGGGCTTGCTGCAATGGGTACGGGTCGGCGATCTGCTGGACGATCAGGTGCGTGCATTGTTGTTTCCCGCGCCGCCAATGGATCCGGCGCTGCTGCAGGAGCGGCCATGAACAGCGACCAGCGTTTTTTCGACTTCCTCAAGGAACGCATCGGGCTCGACGTGACCTCTGTAGGGCCTGCGATCATCGAGCGAGCGGTGCGCCAGCGCAGCATCGCTGCGCAAGCACCTTCGGCCGATGAGTATTGGCGCACCCTGCAGGGCTCGCGGGACGAGCAGCAGGCGTTGATCGAAGCGGTGATCGTTCCGGAAACCTGGTTCTTCCGCTATCCGGAATCCTTCGTCACCCTGGCGAAACTGGCGAGCAAGCGTCTGGCCGAGATCAACCACCTGCGCGCACTGCGGATTCTCAGCCTGCCGTGCTCCACCGGCGAAGAACCGTACTCGATCGCCATGGCGCTGCTCGATGCCGGGCTCAAACCGCACCAGTTCAAGGTCGACGGCCTGGACGTCAGCCCGTTGTCAGTGGAAAAAGCCCGGCGGGCGTTGTTCGGCAAAAATTCCTTTCGGGGTGACGACATTGCGTTTCGCGACCGTCATTTCATTGCCGAAGGCGAGAGCTATCGCCTCGATCAGCGCGTGCTTGAGCAAGTGCGCCTGCAGGTCGGTAATCTGCTGGATCCGGCCTTGCTGGCCGGTGAGCCGCCATTCGATTTCGTGTTTTGTCGCAACCTGCTGATCTATTTCGACCAGCCGACCCAGAAGCAAGTTTTCGAAGTACTCAAGTGCCTGACCCACGTTGACGGCGTGCTGTTTATCGGTCCGGCCGAAGGCAGTCTGCTGGGGCGTTTGGGGATGCGCTCGATCGGTATCGCACAGTCCTTCGCGTTCAGTCGGCAAGGGATGCCGGACCCTGAACCCTTGCCGGCATTCGTTCCAGCGCCATTGCCAGTGTCGCAACCGCTGCGCAATCCACCGCCTGCGCCAGTGCGCAGCCGTCCGTTTGCCCGGGTTGCGCCGCTGCAGGCTGCGCCTGCAATCTCAGGTGCCGATACTGCCGCGCTGCTGGCCAATATCGCCGTGCTGGCCGATGAAGGCAAAAGCGCCGATGCGCGAGCGGCGTGTGAAAGCTACTTGCGCAGCCATGAGCCGGTGGCCCAGGTCTTTTATTGGTTGGGACTGCTCAGCGATGTGGCCGGCAATACCCTTGAAGCCCAGGGTTTTTACCGCAAGGCGTTGTACCTCGAACCGCAACATCCTGATGCGTTGATGCACCTGGCCGGATTGCTGCAGGCCCAGGGCGACGTGATGGGAGCCAGACGATTGCAGGAGCGTGCCGCCCGCAGCGCACGCGCCGCCGACAGTGAGCGTAAACGATGATCGCCTCCGACACCTTTAGCGTCACCCGGGATGCCCAGGCCATCGACGACTGCTGGAACCGCATTGGTATTCACGGCGACAAGTCCTGCCCGCTGCTCAGCGAGCACATTCATTGCCGCAATTGTGCGGTGTATTCCGCGGCCGCCACACGCTTGCTGGATCGCTATGCGTTGCAGCAGGAAGATCGCGGGCCCGTGTCCGCCTCGGTCGAGAGCGAGGTGAAAACCCGCTCGCTGTTGATGTTCCGTCTGGGTGAAGAGTGGCTGGGGCTTGCGACCCGTAGCCTGGTAGAGGTGGCGCCGCTGCAAGCGATTCACTCTTTGCCGCATCAACGTTCCCGGAACTTGCTCGGTGTGGCGAATGTGCGCGGTGCGCTGGTCGCCTGCCTGTCGCTGGTGGAGCTGCTCGACCTCGACGGCACCAGCAACGTGGCACCCGGCGCGCGGGTCATGCCACGCATGTTGATCATCGTCGCCGATGGCGGGCCGGTGGTGGTGCCGGTGGACGAGGTCGACGGGATTCACGCCATCGATGAGCACATCCTCGATGCCGCGTCGCGCTCGGGTGCTCAGGCCAGCGCCAAATACACCCGTGGCGTGTTGCAATTCAAAGGTCGCAGCCTGCGTTGGCTGGATGAAGAACAGCTGCTGTCCGCCGTGACCCGGAGCCTCACATGACCCCCGAGCAAATGCGCGACGCCTCTCTGCTGGAACTGTTCAGCCTGGAGGCCGAGGCCCAGACCCTGGTCTTGAGCGCCGGCCTGCTGGCGCTTGAGCGCGATCCGACTCAGGCCGATCAACTTGAATCGTGCATGCGTGCGGCGCACTCGCTCAAGGGGGCGGCGCGAATCGTTG
Source organism: Pseudomonas sp. P4_B4 (assembly GCF_056402255.1). Classification (NCBI taxonomy): domain Bacteria; kingdom Pseudomonadati; phylum Pseudomonadota; class Gammaproteobacteria; order Pseudomonadales; family Pseudomonadaceae; genus Pseudomonas; species Pseudomonas sp. P4_B4. Next base: position 167,916 of record NZ_JBFUHS010000005.1, on the reverse strand, counting down.
GCGTCGATGCCGGGGTCAGCGTTGCCCATGTGATGGAAGATTGCCTGGTCAGTGCCCAGGAAGGCCGCCTGTTGCTGCGCCCCGAGCACATCGATGCTTTGCTGCAAGGCACCGATTTGCTGATGCGCATCGCCACACCGAGCAACAACCCGGAGGCCGCGGACATCGAGGCCTACGTGGTATTGATGGCGCGGTTGCTGGACCCGGCGGCCTTCCTGGTTGCGGCTGCTGCACCGGTGATGGCCGAGCTACAACTCGAGGCACCCGTGCCCAAGGTCGAGCCGCCGGCGCCGGCCGTCGAACCGCCACCGGCGCCAGCCCCGAGCAAGACCAAACGCACCACCGAAAACGGCGAACGTGTGCTGCGCGTCACGGCCGAGCGCCTGAACAGCCTGCTCGATCTGTCGAGCAAATCCCTGGTGGAAACCCTGCGGCTCAAACCGCACCTGGCGACCATGCAGCGACTCAAACGCATGCAGAGCAATAGCCTGCGCGCACTGGAGAATCTCAACGTGCATCTCAAGGATCACGCCTTGAGCCTGGAGGCTCAGGAAACCCTTGAGGATGCGCGCCGCTTGCTCGCGCAATCCCAGCAACTGCTCATGGAAAAGAACGCCGAACTCGATGAGTTCGCCTGGCATGCCAGCCAGCGGGCGCAGGTGTTGTACGACACGGCGCTGGCCTGTCGCATGCGGCCGTTTGCCGATGTGCTGACCGGGCAGGTGCGGATGGTCCGGGATCTGGGGCGCGATCTGGGCAAACAGGTGCGGCTGGAAATTGAAGGCGAAAAAACCCAGGTCGATCGCGACGTACTGGAAAAGCTCGAAGCACCGCTGACTCACCTGTTGCGCAACGCGGTCGACCACGGCATCGAAACCCCGGAGCAGCGCCTGCTGGCGGGCAAGCCGGCTGAAGGTTTGATTCGCCTGCGCGCTTCGCATCAGGCCGGTTTGCTGGTGCTCGAATTGAGCGATGACGGCAACGGCGTGGACCTGGAAAAGGTCCGTCGCAGCATCGTTGAACGAAGTTTGTCGCCCGTGCAAACCGCCGCTCAGTTGAGCGAAGAGGAGTTGCTGACGTTCCTGTTCCTGCCCGGTTTCAGTCTGCGCGACACGGTCACCGAGGTGTCCGGTCGCGGCGTCGGCCTGGATGCGGTGCAGCACATGGTCCGGCAGTTGCGCGGCGCGGTGGTGCTGGAGCAGACGGCGGGCAAGGGCAGTCGTTTCCACCTTGAGGTACCGCTGACCCTGTCGGTGGTGCGTAGCCTCGTGGTGGACGTCGGCGACGAAGCCTATGCCTTCCCGCTGGCGCATATCGAGCGCATGTGCGACCTGGAGCTGGCGGATATCGTGCAGGTCGAAGGCCGCCAGCATTTCTGGCACGAAGGCCGGCATGTCGGCCTGGTGGCAGCCAGTCAGTTGCTGCAACGTCCGGCCAGCCAGAACAGCGGGCAAACCCTGAAAGTCGTGGTGATTCGCGAGCGCGATGCGATCTACGGGGTGGCGGTGGAACGGTTTATCGGTGAGCGGACATTGGTGGTGCTGCCGCTGGATGAACGTCTGGGCAAGGTGCAGGACATTTCCGCCGGGGCCCTGCTCGACGACGGTTCGGTGGTGCTGATCGTCGATGTCGAAGACATGCTGCGCTCGGTGGAGAAGCTGCTCAACACCGGGCGTCTGGAGCGCATTGCCCGTCACAGCAATCAGGTGGTCGAGGCGGCCCGCAAGCGAATTCTGGTGGTGGATGATTCCCTGACCGTGCGAGAGTTGCAGCGCAAGCTGTTGCTTAATCGCGGCTACGACGTGGCGGTTGCGGTAGACGGCATGGACGGCTGGAACGCGCTACGTTCGGAGGATTTCGATCTGCTGATCACCGACATTGATATGCCGCGCATGGATGGCATCGAACTGGTCACGCTGCTGCGCCGGGACAATCGCCTGCAATCGCTGCCGGTGATGGTGGTGTCCTACAAGGATCGTGAAGAGGACCGGCGCCGTGGACTGGATGCCGGGGCCGACTATTATCTAGCCAAGGCCAGTTTTCATGACGATGCCTTGCTCGATGCGGTGGTCGAGCTCATTGGGGGAGCGCGGGCATGAGGATCGCAATCGTCAACGACATGCCCATGGCAGTGGAGGCCCTGCGCCGCGCCCTGGCATTCGAGCCGGCCCACGAGGTGGTCTGGGTCGCCGGCAATGGCGCCGAAGCGGTGCGCCAGTGCGCGCTGGACACGCCGGACCTGATTCTGATGGACCTGATCATGCCGGTGATGGACGGCGTCGAGGCCACGCGGCGGATCATGGCCGAGACCCCGTGTGCCATCGTCATCGTCACCGTGGATCGCCAGCAGAATGTGCACCGGGTGTTTGAGGCCATGGGCCACGGTGCGCTGGACGTGGTCGACACCCCGGCCCTTGGCGCCGGCAATGCCCAGGAAGCGGCCGCGCCGTTGTTGCGCAAGATCTTGAACATCGTCTGGCTGATCGGCGACAAGGGCAACCGCCCGCGCCCGACGCCGGCACCGTTGCGCAGTTCGGGCTCACGCCAGAGCTTGATCGCCATTGGCTCATCCGCCGGTGGACCGGCAGCGCTGGAAGTCTTGCTCAAGGGACTGCCAAGTGATTTCTCTCCGGCCATCGTGCTGGTGCAGCACGTTGACCAGGTGTTTGCCGCCGGCATGGCCGAATGGCTCGGCAGCGCCAGCGGCCTCGACGTGCGCCTGGCCGAGGAAGGCGAACCGCCGCAAAGCGGCACGGTATTGCTGGCCGGCACCAATCACCATATTCGCTTGCTGAAAAACGGCACGCTGGCCTACACCGCCGAACCGGTCAACGAGATCTACCGGCCCTCCATCGATGTATTCTTCGAGAGCGTGGCCAGTTACTGGAACGGCGACGCCGTGGGGATTTTGCTCACCGGCATGGGGCGTGATGGCGCCCAGGGGCTTAAACTCATGCGCAAACAGGGCTACCTGACCATCGCACAAGACCAAAGCAGCAGTGCGGTGTACGGCATGCCGAAGGCGGCCGCGGCCATCGATGCTGCCGTGGAGATTCGCCCGCTGGACAAGATAGCACCACGATTGCTGGAGATTTTCGCCAAATGAGCACCTTTTCCCTCATTCCTGGCTCAGGTAGTACTCAGGTGACCGAACATGACTGAATTACAGCTCGACGACTTCAAGACCGACGAAAACGCCGCCATGGTGTTGCTGGTGGACGATCAGGCCATGATCGGCGAAGCCGTGCGCCGCGGCCTGTCGAACGAAGAGAATATCGATTTCCACTTCTGCGCCGACCCGCACCAGGCCATCGCCCACGCGGTACGCATCAAGCCGACAGTGATCCTGCAGGATCTGGTCATGCCCGGCCTTGACGGCCTGAGCCTGGTGCGTGAATACCGCAATCACCCGGCGACCAAGGACATTCCGATCATCGTCCTGTCGACCAAGGAAGACCCGTTGATCAAGAGCGCGGCCTTTGCGGCCGGGGCCAACGATTATCTGGTCAAGCTGCCGGACAACATCGAACTGGTCGCGCGCATCCGCTATCACTCGCGCTCCTACATGACCCTGCTGCAACGGGACGCGGCGTACCGCGCGTTGCGGGTCAGCCAGCAGCAACTGCTCGACACCAACCTGGTGCTGCAACGCCTGATGAACTCCGATGGCTTGACGGGATTGTCGAACCGTCGGCACTTCGATGAATACATGGAACTGGAGTGGCGTCGTTCGTTGCGTGAGCAGAGCCAGTTGTCGTTGTTGATGATCGACGTGGACTACTTCAAGGCCTACAACGACAGCTTCGGCCACCTGGAAGGCGATGAAGCCCTGCGCAAGGTCGCCACGGCGATCAAGGACGCCAGTGCCCGGCCTTCGGACCTGCCGGCCCGCTACGGCGGCGAAGAGTTCGCGTTGGTGCTGCCCAACACCTCCCAGGGCGGGGCACGGCTGGTGGCCGAGAAGCTGCGCCAGACCGTGGCAGCCCTGAAGATCCCGCATAACTCACCAACCGAAGGTTCGAGCCTGACCATCAGCATCGGCCTGTCGACCATCACGCCGAAAGCGGGCAGCAACTGCCGCGACCTGATCCTGGCGGCGGACAAGGGGCTGTATTCGGCGAAGAACAATGGGCGCAATCAGGTGGGCGTCGAGTAACGCTCGACCTGATGGTGATGAACCTATGGTGGGTGGTGACTGCTTGATTTGCAGTTGGCAGGTGGCCGCTGACTGAAACCATTCGCCGGTAAACCCGCCATGCGGGCTGCCGGGGCCGCTTGATTACGGTATACTCGCCGGCTTTCAAAAGTTCGCCAACGAGTGCTGCCCGTCATGGAAATCAACCCGATCCTGAACACCATCAAGGACCTGTCCGAGCGCTCCGAAACTATTCGGGGGTATCTTTGACTACGATCAAAAGCATGAGCGTCTGACCGAAGTCAATCGCGAGCTTGAAGATCCGAGTGTCTGGAACAAACCTGAATACGCCCAGGAGCTGGGCCGCGAGCGCGCTGCGCTGGCGCAGATCGTCGATACCCTCGACGAGCTGAACACTGGTCTGGCCGATTGCCGCGACCTGCTGGACATGGCCGTTGAAGAGAACGACGAAGGCGCAGTGGGCGATGTCGTCGCCGAGCTGGCCCGTCTTGAGGAAAGTCTGGCCAAGCTGGAATTCCGGCGCATGTTCAGCCATGAAATGGACCCGAACAACGCCTACCTGGACATCCAGGCCGGTTCCGGCGGCACCGAAGCCCAGGACTGGGCCAACATTCTGCTGCGCATGTACCTGCGCTGGGCCGACAAACGCGGTTTCGACGCGACCATCATGGAGCTGTCGGCCGGTGAAGTCGCCGGGATCAAGGGCGCCACCGTGCACATCAAGGGCGAATACGCCTTTGGCTGGCTGCGTACCGAGATCGGCGTGCACCGTCTGGTGCGCAAGAGCCCGTTCGACTCCGGCAACCGTCGCCACACCTCGTTCTCCGCGGTGTTCGTCTCGCCAGAGATCGATGACAAGGTGGAAATCGAAATCAACCCGGCAGACTTGCGGATCGATACCTATCGCTCCTCGGGTGCCGGTGGTCAGCACGTAAACACCACCGACTCGGCCGTACGTATCACCCACGTACCGACCAACACCGTGGTCAGCTGCCAGAACGAACGTTCCCAGCACGCGAACAAAGACACCGCCATGAAAATGCTGCGGGCCAAGTTGTACGAGCAGGAAATACAGAAGCGCAACGCGGCGTCCCAGGCGCTGGAAGACACCAAGTCCGATATCGGCTGGGGTCATCAGATCCGTTCGTACGTGCTTGATGCCTCGCGGATCAAGGATCTGCGCACCAACATCGAACGCAGCGACTGTGACAAGGTGCTCGATGGCGACATCGACGAATACCTGGAAGCGAGCCTGAAGTCCGGGCTGTAAGCAATGCAATACAGGATCGGCTGACTCAGCGCGATCCTTGTAGGAGCGGGCTTGCCCGCGATCCCCAGCCGCAGGCTGGGGACAACGAACCTGATGGAATTTTTAAAGACATGAGCGACCTAGAACTCGACCCGCAAGCCCTGCAACAGGAAGAAAACTCCCTGATCGCCCTGCGCAAGGAAAAGCTTGCTGCCGAGCGCGCCAAGGGCAATGCCTTCCCGAACGACTTCCGCCGCGAAAACTACTGCGAACAACTGCAGAAACAGTACGCGGACAAGACCAAGGAAGAGCTGGCAGAGGCTGCGATCCCGGTCAAGGTTGCCGGTCGCATCATGCTCAACCGTGGCTCGTTCATGGTGATCCAGGACATGACCGGTCGCATCCAGGTCTACGTCAACCGCAAGACCCTGTCCGAAGAAACCCTGGCCGCGGTGAAAACCTGGGACATGGGCGACATCATTGCCGCCGAAGGCACCCTGGCCCGTTCCGGCAAGGGCGACCTGTACGTTGAAATGACCAACGTGCGCCTGCTGACCAAATCCCTGCGCCCGCTGCCGGACAAGCACCACGGCCTGACCGACACCGAACAGCGCTACCGCCAGCGCTACGTTGACCTGATCGTCAACGAAGACGTGCGCCAGACTTTCCGCGTGCGTTCGCAAGTCATCGCGCACATCCGCAGCTTCCTGATGAAGCGTGACTTCCTGGAAGTGGAAACGCCGATGCTGCAGACCATTCCTGGCGGCGCGGCAGCCAAGCCGTTCGAAACCCACCACAATGCGCTGGACATGGGCATGTTCCTGCGTATCGCGCCGGAGCTGTACCTCAAGCGCCTTGTTGTTGGCGGCTTCGAGAAAGTGTTCGAGATCAACCGCAACTTCCGTAACGAAGGCGTTTCGACTCGTCACAACCCTGAATTCACCATGTTGGAGTTCTACCAGGCCTACGCCGACTACGAAGACAACATGGACCTGACCGAAGAGCTGTTCCGCGAACTGGCGCAGCTGGTTCTGGGCAGCACCGACGTGCCATACGGCGACAAGGTGTTCCACTTCGGCGAGCCGTTCGTGCGTCTGTCGGTGTTCGACTCGATCCTCAAGTACAACCCTGAGCTGACCGCTGATGACCTGAGCGACATCGACAAGGCTCGTGCCATCGCGAAGAAGGCCGGCGCCAAGGTGCTGGGCTTCGAAGGCCTGGGCAAGCTGCAGGTGATGATTTTCGAAGAGCTGGTCGAGCACAAGCTGGAGCAGCCGCACTTCATTACCCAGTACCCGTTCGAAGTGTCGCCGCTGGCCCGTCGTAATGACGACAACCCGAATGTCACCGACCGTTTCGAGCTGTTCATCGGTGGTCGTGAAATCGCCAACGCCTACTCCGAGTTGAACGACGCGGAAGACCAGGCCGAGCGCTTCATGGCCCAGGTGGCCGACAAGGACGCCGGCGACGACGAAGCCATGCACTACGACGCCGACTTCGTTCGTGCGCTGGAGTACGGCATGCCGCCAACGGCGGGTGAAGGCATCGGTATCGACCGTCTGGTGATGCTGCTGACCAACTCTCCGTCGATCCGCGACGTGATCCTGTTCCCGCACATGCGGCCGCAAGCGTAAGTGTTTCAAATAAAAAGCCGCCTTTGAGGCGGCTTTTTATTGCCTGTCTGGTACAAACGTATCAACTTGTTACTTTCATCTGAGAGGAAATACCAGTCGTGATTCGTGCAATAGCTCAAGAAGGTGCAGCGGGTATCGCCACTGCGGTCGCTGAAAGTGTTCAGTACCAGGGCCGCAAGGCCAGCCGACAGGGCAGCGAACAGCGACGACAGGAAATCCTGGATGCCGCCATGCGCATTGTCGTGCGTGACGGTGTACGGGCCGTACGGCACCGTGCGGTGGCCGCCGAGGCACAAGTGCCGTTGTCGGCGACCACTTACTATTTCAAGGATATCGATGACCTGCTCACCGATACCTTCGCCCAATACGTGGAACGCAGTGCGGCGTACATGGGCAAACTGTGGGTGAACAACGAGGGCCTGCTGCGCGACATGATCGACAGGGGCGATGGCAGCCCGCAGGCGCGCTCGAAGCTGGCGGACGATATTGCGCGGCTGATGACCGACTACGTTCACCGGCAACTGGTCAATCGTCGTGAGCATCTGATGGCCGAGCAGGCGTTCCGTCAGGAGGCATTGCTCAACCCGCGCCTGGCCGAACTGGTGCGCTCGCATCAGCAAATCCTGTTGCAGGGCTCTTGCCAGCTGTTCCAGGTGTTGGGCTCGCGCGAGCCGCATCAGGATGCCAAGGTGTTGACGGCGATTATCGGCCGGATGGAATATCAGGGCCTGCTCAACGTAGACGAGCCTGCCGCCGAAGAGGAAATGCTCGGCATCCTGACGCGCTACATGCACCTGGTGCTGGCGTCGGTGTAGCTCGGTTGGTGCATTACCTGTGGGAGCGGGCTTGCTCGCGAAAGCGGTGTATCAGTCGACTTGAATGCTGAATGTTGAACCGCCTTCGTCGGAACGCCGCCCGGAGCAAGCCCGCTCCCACAGGGTGAAGCCGTGTGATCTTCAAGGGAGTGTTGAATGAAAGCCTGGCGTGTCGTTGTGATCGCCTTGTCGTTCCTGCTGCTCAGTGGCTGTCTGGTGACCTTCCAGGAACCGCTGCCTGCAAGCGAACCCGCGCCCAAGGGATTGCTCGGCAAATGGACCAGCACCAATGCCTGGGGCGAGCCGCTCAACCTCGAACTGACCCGCATCGGCGACAATCGCTATCAGGCCGTCAGCTATTACCGGGCCAGGCCCAAGGCGCGGGAGACCTATCCCTTCACGGTGTCGCGCCATGGCAACCGCTGGTATCTGTCGGCGAAGGTGCCGGCGCAGTTCGGCGGGCATTTCACCTTGGCCGGTTTTGAACTGACCGACAAACATGAGTTGGTGGTCTACAACCTCGATCTCGAACAGATCAATCAAGCCATCAAGCAGAAAGCCCTGAGCGGTGAAAGCTTCCAGACCCACGACGGCGATGGCGTATTGATCGACAGCCAGATGGATCAGGTCGCTGCCTACCTCGACGACCCGGCCAATTCCGATGTGTTCGTCGAAGCCGTACGCTACCAGCGTCAGGCCAAAGCCAAATAAGCAGCACAAACAGGTTTCTACAGGAGTTTCGGGTGGACGATTACCAACAGTCGATACGCATTTTGTCCGATCGCATCGTGCTGGCGCAGACGCCGATCCGCGTCCTCGATGCGGTCAAGTGGGACGACAACATTCGTAAGGGTTTCCTCAAAGCCAAGGGCAAGGAAATGCCGGCGGTGGACCGCGACTACTACCTCAACCGGCCGCTGGCCTTCGACTCCAGCAAAGTGAAGCTGGAGTTCCAGAACATCGAGCGCGACATCACCCGCCAGCTCGGCCAGTTCAACCCGGTCGGCCAGATCATGCGCCGCATGTGCAAGGAATACCGCATGGTGGTGCGCATGCTCGAAGCGCGCGGCACCGAGGATTTCGGCCTGATTTCCCAGGAGTTGTACGGCGCCGCGTCCGACGCGTTCCACGCTGGCGACCCGACGCTGTCCGACCTGGGCATGATGTTGTCCGAATACCTGAACAACATCGACGGTCGTGGCGACCTCAAGGATGAGCCGAAGACATTGACCGCCAAGGATGCCGTCAACCTGCTGCAACACCGCTTGAACAAGGTGTTCGGCGAGGCCGAGGAAACCATCCGGGTGTTCGAGTCCGACGGCATCGTCGCCGATGCGGCGGCCGGCGCCGATTACATCAAGATCCGCGCCGACGCGATGTTCAACGACCGCGACGTGCGGGCACTGGAAGTTCATGAAGGGCTGGTGCATGTCGGCACCACCCTCAACGGCCTGAACCAGCCGATCTGCACCTTCCTCTCCAAGGGGCCGCCCTCGTCGACGGTGACCCAGGAAGGCCTGGCGATCCTGATGGAAATCATCACCTTCGCCTCTTACCCGAGCCGCCTGCGCAAACTGACCAACCGCACGCGGGCCATTCACATGGTGGAGGAGGGTGCCGACTTCCTGCAGGTGTTCGAGTTCTTCCGCGAGCAAGGCTTCGAAATGCCCGAGAGCTACAGCAACGCCAGTCGCGTTTTCCGCGGCTCGGTGCCGACAGGTCTGCCATTTACCAAAGACTTGTCCTACCTCAAGGGCTTCATCATGATTTACAACTACATTCAGCTGGCCGTGCGTAAAGGCAAGCTGGAGCAGATACCGCTGTTGTTCTGCGGCAAGACCACCCTGGAAGACATGCGTACCTTGCGCCAGTTGGTGGACGAAGGCCTGGTGGTGCCGCCCAAGTACCTGCCGGAACAGTTCCGCGACATGAACGCGCTGTCGGCGTGGATGTGCTTCTCCAACTTCCTCAACCACCTGAGCCTGGACCGGATCGAGGCGGATTACTCCAACATCCTTTAAGGCTGGTGAGATCCAAATGTGGGAGCGGGCTTGCTCCCACATTGAACCGTGTTCCACTCCTTTTCTGCGAGGTTTCAACGGATGAGAATCCTCGGCATCCTCTGCCTTCTCCTGGCCTTGAACGGTTGCAGTTCGCTGTTGTTCTACCCTGAACCCGGCCAGTTGTTCACCCCTGAAAAAGCCGGGCTCGAATACCGCACCGTCACCCTGATCACCGCCGATTGCCTCAAGCTGAATGCATGGTGGCTGCCGGCGAAGAAGGGTGTGGAGGTCAAAGGCACGGTGCTGCACCTGCACGGCAACGGCGGAAACCTGCCCATGCACCTCGGCGGGAGCTTTTGGTTGCCGAAAAATGGTTACCAGGTGTTGCTTGTGGACTATCGCGGTTATGGCTTGTCCGAAGGCGAGCCGAGCCTGCCGGCGATCTACCAGGACATCGATGCGGCGTTCGCCTGGCTGGACAAGGCGCCGGAGGTTCAGGGCAAGCCGCTGATCCTGCTCGGCCAGAGCCTCGGTGGTTCGATGGCCGTGCATTACCTGGTGCAGCACCCGGAACGCCAGAAACAACTCAAGGCCATCGTGCTCGATGGCGTCCCCGCCAGTTACCGCAGCGTCGGCCAGTTTGCCCTCAGCAACTCCTGGCTGACCTGGCCGTTCCAGGTGCCGTTGTCGTGGCTGGTGCCGGACGGCGACAGCGCGATCAACGCCATCGCACAACTCAAGGACGTGCCGAAACTGATCTACCACAGCATCGACGATCCGATCGTGCCTCTTTCCAACGGCATCCGACTGTATCAAGCTGCGCCGCCGCCGCGGGTGCTGCAACTGACCCGTGGCGGTCATGTGCAGACGTTCGCCGACCCGGTCTGGCGCAAGGTCATGCTGCGTTATCTCGATGATCCACAACATTTCAACGGCCTGCGCCGGTTGGGTGAGATTCCCAATTACCCGGCGCCCCCGAATTCAGAAGATGAACCACCAGAGAGTCCGCAATGAGTGAAGAACGTAACGCCATCCCGCTGATCATCACCGGTATCTGCAGCATCCTCGGCACCGTCGGTGCCCTGTGGTGGTACGGCTACCTGCACTTCGCCAAGCCCGAGGATGCGTTGCTGCTCAACGAATTCACCATGCTCAAGACCGTGCCGGGTGAAGACTACAAAGTCTCACTGGAACCGGCAGCCCAAGTGGCGCAGTGCATCGATGGCGTGCTGGTGCTGTTCGACATGGAACAGAAAGGCCTGACCGGCGTGTTGGTCGACAGCAAGAAAAAAGCCGTGCGCTGCATGGGGCAGGAGACGCCGCAGAAGCTGGAGCAGTAACCCGGTTCTAACTAACAACACAGATCCAATGTGGGAGCAAGCCCGCTCCCACAGGTTCTGTGGAAAATCAGTGTTTCTGTTTGTCGTCAGGCACCGACAAATCGTGCAAATGCCGACGGGACAGCGCCAGAAAGCGCGGGGTCGGCCCGATGTCTTCGTATAGCGGATCGCCTTCTTCATCGGTGGCGACCACGGTCGTGCCTTTGACGTACGGGAAGCTTCTTTCCAGCTCTTCCAGTGCGGCGCCGATCAGATCGCCGAGCAGTTCTTCGGGATGCCGCTTGGGGTACATCTCGACGAGCGCGGCCAGCCGTGCGGCAGACTCCACATCCAGATGAATCGAGTAGCCGGTGTCGGTCAGGCGACCCTTGGCGTTTTCTTCCCAGTGGTGGGCAAGCTCGCGGATTTTCATATTGACCTCATTGCGCTCCCGCTCGTGGCAGGCAGAGTGAGTGTCCGGCATTGGCCGGCGACAACCGTTGTACGGCTTACCGTTCAGACTAGCCTCAACAGGCAGGGTTTACAGTCCCTTCGTCGTCTTGCTTGTAAGAACCTGTCTGGGGCGGCACTCTCTAGGTTCTTAGCCGCCCGGATTTTTTGCTGGAGACCTGCTGATGACCGATATTGATGCACGCTTGCGCGAGGACGTTCACCTGTTGGGTGAGCTGTTGGGCAACACCATTCGTGAGCAATATGGCGACGGTTTTCTCGACAAGATCGAGCAGATCCGCAAGGGCGCCAAGGCTGACCGGCGTGGCTCCATGGACGCCGAACTCAGTGCCAGCCTCAACCAGTTGAGCGAAGACGAGTTGCTGCCGGTGGCGCGGGCGTTCAACCAGTTTCTCAACTTGGCCAACATCGCCGAGCAGTACCAGTTGATTCACCGCCGCGAGGAATCCCAAGAGGCGCCGTTCGAAGCCCGGGTACTGCCGGAGTTGCTCGCGCGCCTGCGCGCCGAAGGGCATGGCGCCGAAGCGCTGGCCCGGCAACTGGGCCGGCTGGAGATCGAGCTGGTATTGACCGCGCACCCGACCGAAGTTGCACGCCGCACACTGATCCAGAAGTACGACGCCATCGCCGCGCAACTGGCGGCTCAGGATCACCGCGACTTGACCAGTGCCGAGCGCGAGCAGATCAAGACCACCTTGCAGCGCCTGATCGCCGAAGCCTGGCATACCGAAGAAATTCGCCGCACGCGTCCGACACCGGTGGACGAAGCCAAGTGGGGTTTCGCGGTGATCGAGCATTCGCTGTGGCAGGCCATTCCCAATTATCTGCGCAAGGCCGATCAGGCCCTGCACGCCGCCACTGGCCTGCGCTTGCCACTGGAGGCGGCTCCGATTCGCTTTGCCTCGTGGATGGGCGGCGACCGGGACGGCAATCCGAACGTGACGGCGGCGGTTACCCGAGAGGTTTTACTGTTGGCGCGCTGGATGGCGGCCGATTTGTACCTGCGCGATGTCGATCGCCTGGCCGCCGAGCTGTCGATGCAGCAGGCCAGCGATGAATTGAAGGCCAAGGCGGGAGACAGCGCCGAACCGTACCGGGCAGTGCTCAAGCAGCTGCGCGACCGCCTGCGGGCAACGCGCAACTGGGCACATGCCGCCTTGTCGACGCCAGCCTCTGCACCCGCCGATGTGCTGCAAGACAACCGCGAACTGCTCGATCCACTGGAGCTTTGCTACCGCTCCTTGCACGAGTGCGGCATGGGCGTGATCGCCGACGGGCCGTTGCTCGATTGCCTGCGTCGGGCAGTGACATTCGGTCTGTTCCTGGTTCGTCTGGATGTACGCCAGGACTCGTCGCGGCACACTGCGGCGATGACCGAAATCACCGACTACCTCGGCCTGGGTCGCTACGAGGACTGGAGCGAGGAAGAGCGCATCGCCTTCCTGATGCGCGAATTGAGCAACCGTCGCCCCTTGTTGCCGACGTACTTCAAGCCTTCCGCCGACACCGCCGAGGTGCTGGCGACCTGCCGGGAAATCGCCGCTGCGCCGTCGGCATCCCTCGGTTCCTATGTGATTTCCATGGCCGGAGCGGCTTCCGATGTGCTGGCCGTGCAATTGCTGCTCAAAGAGTCCGGCGTGTTGCGGCCGATGCGCGTGGTGCCGCTGTTCGAAACCCTGGCCGACCTCGACAACGCGGGTCCGGTGATCGAGAAGCTGCTGCTGTTGCCGGGCTATCGCGCGCGCCTGCAAGGGCCGCAGGAAGTGATGATCGGCTACTCCGACTCGGCCAAGGACGCCGGCACCACCGCAGCGGCCTGGGCGCAGTACCGGGCGCAAGAGCGACTGGTGGATATCTGTCGCGAGCAACAAGTCGAGTTGCTGTTGTTCCACGGTCGCGGCGGCACCGTGGGGCGCGGCGGCGGCCCGGCCCATGCGGCGATCCTGTCGCAGCCACCGGGTTCGGTGGCGGGGCGTTTCCGCACCACCGAACAGGGCGAAATGATTCGATTCAAGTTCGGCCTGCCGGACATCGCCGAGCAAAACCTCAATCTGTACCTGGCCGCCGTGCTGGAGGCGACCTTGCTGCCTCCGCCGCCACCTACGCCCGAGTGGCGCCATTTGATGGACGAACTGGCCGCAGACGGTGTCAGTGCCTACCGTGCCGTGGTTCGAGAGAATCCGCAGTTCGTGGAGTATTTCCGCCAGTCGACGCCGGAGCAGGAACTCGGTCGTTTGCCGCTGGGCAGTCGTCCGGCCAAGCGCCGGGCCGGGGGGATCGAAAGCCTGCGGGCGATTCCGTGGATCTTCGGCTGGACCCAGACGCGCCTGATGCTGCCGGCCTGGCTGGGTTGGGAAGCGGCCCTGAGCAAGGCTCTGGAGCGCGGCGAAGGCGAACTGCTGGGGCAAATGCGCGAGCAGTGGCCGTTCTTCCGCACCCGCATCGACATGCTGGAAATGGTCCTGGCCAAGGCCGATGCCGACATTGCACAGTCCTACGATGAGCGTCTGGTGGAGCCGAATCTGTTGCCATTGGGTGCGCACTTACGCGACCTATTGTCGCAGGCGTGCGCCATCGTTCTCGGCCTGACCGGGCAGTCGCAGCTGCTGGCACATAGCCCAGCGACCCTTGAGTTCATCCGCTTGCGCAACACCTACCTCGACCCGCTTCATCTATTGCAGGCCGAGTTGCTGGCCCGTTCAAGAGTGCAGGACGTGGCGCAGGGCAGCCCGGTAGAACAGGCCTTGCTGGTGTCTGTGGCGGGGATTGCCGCCGGTTTGCGTAACACCGGCTAAGGTTTTTGCCGTGGGGTCAGGCATCCGGCAGGTGAGCCGGATGCCGCCGTTTGACGGGTGCAAAAGTGCTGTCAGGCGACAGTTAATGATGGGGTTGCGACTTGGGAAACTGTGCGCAATGGTCGCAAGAGGCAGCGGTTTCTCCGACTTTCGGCGTCTTGTGTGGGCGCAGCCTGCTGTGTATCTTGAGCAGCCTTTGACCGTTTGGGCGGTCACGACCCTATTTTTGAGATTGGCCCCACGAGGCGAATCTGACGTTATCCATATAAAAAATTGAGGAGCACATCGATGCGCGTCATTCTGCTGGGAGCTCCCGGGGCCGGTAAAGGTACTCAGGCTAAGTTCATCACCGAAAAATTCGGCATTCCGCAAATCTCCACCGGCGACATGTTGCGTGCAGCGGTCAAGGCCGGCACCGAGCTGGGCATCAAGGCCAAGAGCATCATGGATGCCGGCGGCCTGGTGTCCGATGACCTGATCATCGCACTGGTCAAGGACCGCATCGCCCAGTCCGACTGCGCCAACGGTTTCCTGTTCGACGGCTTCCCGCGCACCATTCCCCAGGCTGAAGCCCTGGTGACTGCCGGCGTCGAGCTGGATGCAGTGGTTGAAATCGCCGTTGAAGACGAAGAAATCGTCCAGCGTATCGCCGGTCGCCGTGTTCACGAGGCCAGCGGCCGCGTGTACCACATCGTCTACAACCCGCCGAAAATCGCTGGCAAAGACGACGTCACCGGTGAAGAGCTGGTGCAGCGCAAGGACGACACCGAAGAAACCGTGCGTCATCGCCTGTCGGTCTACCACTCCCAGACCAAGCCGCTGGTGGACTTCTACCAGAAGCTGTCGGCTGCCAATGGCAAGCCACAGTACAGCCACATCGAAGGCGTCGGTTCGGTTGAAGCGATCACCTCCAAGGTGCTTGCAGCCCTGAGCTGAAAAACCTGACCCGCTGTATCATCCACGGCCCGCTTGCGGGCCGTAGTTGTTTATACTGACGCACTTTTTTCTGATCTCTCTTGTGGATACATCGATGAGCACCTTGCTGGCCCTGGACACCGCGACTGAAGCTTGCTCCGTTGCCTTGCTGCATGACGGCAAGGTCACGAGTCATTACGAGGTGATCCCGCGCCTGCACGCGCAAAAGCTGTTGCCGATGATCAAGCAATTGCTGGCCGATGCAGGCACCACGCTGCAAGCGGTCGATGCCATCGCGTTCGGCCGTGGCCCGGGCGCCTTCACCGGTGTGCGCATTGCCATCGGCGTGGTGCAAGGCCTGGCGTTTGCCCTGGATCGCCCGGTGCTGCCGGTGTCGAACCTGGCCGTGCTGGCGCAACGTGCGCTGCGCGAACACGGTGCCACTCAGGTCGCCGCGGCCATCGACGCACGGATGGACGAAGTGTATTGGGGTTGCTACCGCGAAACGGCCGGGGAGATGCGCCTGGTGGGGGCCGAAGCGGTACTGCCGCCGGAGTCCGCTGCATTGCCGGCCGATGCCGGCGGCGAATGGTTCGGCGCAGGCACCGGTTGGGGTTATGCCGAGCGTATCGCCGTCAGCCTGAGCGGGCAGGACGCGGGCATGTTGCCCCACGCGCAAGACTTGCTGACTTTGGCGCGGTTTGCCTGGGAACGCGGCGAGGGGATCGTGGCCGATGAGGCGCAGCCGGTTTATCTGCGCGATAAAGTGGCGACTCCCAAGGCACCGAAAACATGATCGAGATATTTTGAATCTTAAAATTCTCGCTTGGTATTTGTTCATGGCTCGATATGTATTCATGCCGGTAGCTGCGCCGGCATAGGCTATTGCGACGTTATCAAACGTTGTCTCCAGTGGTTAGTAATCTTAATCGGTTTACTCTTCCGCTCCCCGCACACATGGGAATTTTCATTTTTGCAACTGTCATGTTTGACAGTTTCATATGGTTAGTTTAATCGCGCTTAATTCAGGTTCATCAGCCTTGAGTGGCTTCATTCCTGGATGAATGAGTTACGCTTCATTCCTTTGAAATGAAATCGCTGTGGATACCAATCGTATTCGTCTGGGCTGTAATCAGGAGCGAATAAATGAAAACTGAAAAAACTCTAGCCGAACAGCGTGTGGGATTGCCACTGGACCGAAGCTTCGGCGAAGCAGGGCAGATCAGACCGAATCTTTTGAGAGGTGATGCCCGAGCAGCGCAATTGTCAGCGGATGGCTCGCTCTACTTCGCGACTTGGCAAAATGAAAACTCTTTGTTTCGAGCAACACCTGAGGGGGCTTTAGACCCGTCCTTTGGAAATGGAACGGGTCGCGTCAAGTGGCATTTTGTCCACGGTGAAGAGTCCAGACCTTCCTGCCTTTTGGTGCAAGCGGATCACAAAATACTTGTGATCGGTGATACGAGAAGGACTGACAGCACAGCCCGTGCCGCGCTGACCCGCTTCCATAGCTCAGGCAGTCCTGATCTTGTGTTTGGTACAGTTTTGGTCCCTGTATTCGAGGGGCGCTATGTAGTGATGGAGTTGGTGAGTGGTTGTTTGCAAGCGGACGGTAAAATACTGATTGCGTTCGGGTACGGAACGGCTGAAGGTTTTGGTTCTCTGTTAATACGTTTGAAGGCGGAGAATGGGGAGCTAGATGACAGCTTTGGCAATGGTGGTTATGTAGACGTCAAAAGTAACGGTCCCGCTATCGAACTTAGAAGTGTTCTGGTCCGGGATGACGGGAAAATAATTGTCGGGGGGACGGCTGACGATCAACTGGTAATTGGTTGTTATACCTCTGATGGAGAGATTGACAGCAGTTTTGCCCACGAAGGGTTTGCCTACTACAAGAGCCCCGAAGGGGCGCTGAAAATGAGGCAGCTAGTCGCTCAACCCGACGGGAAACTTGTATGTGCAGGCCAAGTCATCTTGAACAGCGGCGGCTCTAAAGGCATGGTAATGCGGTTCGAATCCAACGGAAATTCTGACTCTGGTTTCAACGAAGGGCTACCTGTTTTCACCGATGCAGGTCGCA
Source organism: Pseudomonas sp. P4_B4 (assembly GCF_056402255.1). NCBI lineage: Bacteria > Pseudomonadati > Pseudomonadota > Gammaproteobacteria > Pseudomonadales > Pseudomonadaceae > Pseudomonas > Pseudomonas sp. P4_B4. The sequence continues at coordinate 150,479 of NZ_JBFUHS010000005.1, read as the reverse complement.
ACACCATTTGGTATTCATTGGCCGTTCAATCGGACGGTAAAATCGTGATGACGGGAAATAACTTGGTATCGGGGCCATTGGTTGTAATAGGCAGGCTTTTACCCAATGGTTCATCTGATCCCGGTTTCGGTGAGAATGGCTGGGGCTCGGTTGGTGTTGGTGGGCTTTCTTGGGATGTAAGGATTCAAGCCGACAAACGAGTTATTGTTGCCGGGGAAAATCTTAATGACTCTGGATACCGTACACCGTCGATTTATGCACTTTCGGTGTAAAAGACATGGCGCCCTGAATGCCCCTTGAACAAAGCAGTTGGTCGATTGATCGACTGCTCGGGTAGCCCCCTGTAGGAGCTGAATGTCCGTCGTAGAATTCACCAATCGTCGTTTACTAACCGCAGCTTTTAAACCTTTTGCCTTTTATGTGTTCTTGTTATCACTCGGCGGTTTGCGAAGTGGAAAGTGCGCCACTAAACTGCCATCACTGATTCTGAGTATGCACCTATGCGTATAGACGGCGTTTCCTCTCAGTCCTATCCCATCAAGCGCAAACCTCGCAAAGGCCGCGTGGTGGAAGACGACGCCATTGATATCGAAGGCGAGCTGGAATTCCCGACTGAAGAGCAACTGGCTGCCCGCGCTGCCAAAGCCTCTGCGCAAAAACTGAGCAATCTCCCCGCCCGTCAGCAAGACATGATTTACCACCGTGCCATGAGCAAAAGCGTGGCGACAGCCTTGGCCAGCTACCTGAGCACCGCCGGTTTCGTCGATTGGGAAGCCGATGTGCTGGGTCTTGACCTGTACATCTGATGTTGCTGCCTTATTACCTCGGTTGTCCGTCCTGGAGCGAAAACGCCTGGCGTGACTACCTGTATCCGCCGGACGCCAGGCCCGCCGACTTTCTTGATCTCTATTCCCAGGTTTTCAATGCCGTGGAAGGCAACACGACCTTCTATGCGAGCCCGGCTGCCAGCACCGTGCAGCGTTGGGCCGAGACCATGCCCGAACACTTTCGCTTCACCGCCAAGTTTCCCGGCGAGATCAGCCACGGTGGTGACCTGCGCGAGCAACTGACCGCCGCCGAGACCTTCACTCAGTTACTCAGTCCTCTGGGTGAGCGGGTGTCGCCATTGTGGTTACAGTTGTCGAAAAACTTCACGCCCCAACGTTTGCCCGAGTTGGCCGGGTTTATCGATGCCCTGCAGCGGCCGCTGGCCGTGGAAGTGCGGCACGACGAGTTTTTCGCCAAGGGTGACAGCGAGCGAATGCTCAACCGTCTGCTGCTGGATCGCGGTGTCGAACGCATCTGTCTCGATCCCCGTGCGCTGTTCAGTTGCACCTCGACCGAGCCCTCGGTGCTCCACGCCCAATCGAAGAAACCCCGTGTGCCACCGCGTCCCGCGGCATTCACGCAATTCCCGCAGGTGCGTTTTATCGGCCACCCGACGCTTGAGGCCAACGATACGTTCCTGGAGCCGTGGGTCGAGAAAATCGCGTTATGGATCGAAGAAGGTCGCACGCCGTACATCTTCCTGCACACGGCCGACAACCTGCTGGCCGCGAAACTGGCGCAGCGTTTTCACGCCCGGCTAATGCAGCGTTTGCCTGGCTTGCCGGCGCTGCCTGAGCTATACAGAGAACCCGTCGCCGAGCAACTTGGCCTGCTCTGAGGCGGATTCTTTCCCCTCTTCAGGAGCCAGCCCAATGGATACGCAAACCCTTCGAGCCCAGGCGTTCACAGCCCTTCACGAACGCCCCGGGGCTTTTGTGATTCCCAATCCGTGGGATGCAGGTTCAGCGAAAATGCTCGCCAGCCTCGGCTTCGAGGCACTGGCGACCACCAGTGCCGGTTATGCCTTTTCCCAGGGCCGTGCCGATGGCGGATTGACCCTCGACGACACCCTGTTGAACGTTAAGGCGATTGTCGCCGCCACCGACCTGCCGGTTGCCGTGGACCTGGAAAACGGCTTTGCCGACAACCCGGCCGACTGCGCCAAAAGTATCTTGCGCGCAGCAGAGGCCGGAGCTGTCGGTGGTTCGATCGAAGATGCCACCGGCCGCGAAGAAGGCCCGATCTATTGTTTCGAACACGCCGTGGCGCGCATAGAAGCTGCTGTGGCTGCCGCTCGCAGTCTGCCGTTCCACTTTACGTTGACTGCCCGGGCGGAAAACTTCCTGCACGGCAATCCCGATCTGGCCGACACCATCCGCCGCTTGCAGGCATTCGCCGAGGCCGGTGCCGACGTGCTCTACGCACCGGGCTTGCGCAGCGCCGAGGATGTGCTGGCGGTGGTGCGCGCCGTGGCGCCCAAACCGGTAAATGTGTTGATGTCGGGCGGCTTGAAGCTGACAGTCGCGCAGTTGGGTGAGATGGGCGTCAAACGCATCAGCGTCGGCTCGGCGCTGGCATTGGCGGCCTATGGTGAATTCTTTCGCGCCGCCGAAGAAATCCAGACGTCAGGCACGTTCGGTTTCACTTCCCGGTCGATGCCGTACCAGAAGGCCAATCAGTTTTTCAAAGGCTGAGGGAAGAGGGCGCGGCTGAGGATCAGGCGGCGATGCGCAGGTTCTGCAAGATGATCGGGCGCGCCCAGCCATTGTCGAAATCGAGTTGTTTCTGCTGTTCCACCCGTTCTTCCGGCGAGAACGGCGGGAACGGCTTGTCGAGCAGGTCGAGTTCGAATTCGGCGATGGGCAGGTGCAGCGGACGCGGTTGCGAGGCAGGGCCTGCTTCGTATACCGGCTGACCGGCCTTCAGCACGATCGGGCGAACCCAGCCGCTTTCGAAGTCCTGCTGTTTTTGCTGGGCGACGATTTCATCCGCCGGGAATGGTGGGCGTGGTTTGTCGGCCAGGTCCATTTCGAATTCGGCAATCGGCAGGAACAGTGGCTCGGGCGGGCGGATTACATTGTCTTTCACCTCGCATGCGCGCTGGGACACGATGTGCTCCAGCAGCTCGCTGCCGACGGTCGGTTCGACCGGACTTTCGAGATCGACCGGTGGGAAATTCAGCGATTGCGGTAGCACTTCCCCTGACTGTTCGGCCAGCGCTCGGGCAAAGAAATCCTGCCAGATGTGGCTGACGCCGCTCAGTGCCTGGGTGTTTCGCAGGTTGTAGTCGCCGTAGGGCGAGATAAAACCTGTGATTGTGGGTTGAATGTCTGACATTTCTCTCGGTCGACGCTCAGCTCTGGCAAAATGCTCGATAGTTTTGTTATCGGCAGTTTTTGCCGATCATTAATTTTTTGAGCGTGTTTTCCGATGATTGATCAACCTGCGGCCTGCCGCATCCATGTCCAGGCCCTCGACGCGGCTTTCGAGCCACAAGCCGAGCAATGGGCCGAGCGCCTGGGCTTGCCAATGCAAGTGGCGAACGGCGAGTTTGCCTTGCAGGTGGGTGACCAGGGCTTGCAGCTGCAACAGCTGGGGCCGGATGCGCCGGGGCCGGTGCGGGTGGACTTCGTCGAAGGCGGTGCGGCCCATCGCCGGTTGTACGGCGGTGGCAGCGGGCAGATGATCGCCAAGGCTGTTGGCGTCGCCCAAGGCGTACGCCCGCGGGTGCTGGATGCCACGGCGGGGCTGGGCAAGGACGCGTTCGTGCTGGCCAGCCTCGGTTGCGAGATGAGCCTGATCGAGCGTCAGCCGCTGATTGGTGCCTTGCTGGAAGATGGCCTGGCCCGAGGCGCGGAAGATTTCGACGTGGCGCCGATCGTGGCGCGCATGCGCTTGCTCAAGGGCAATTCGATCGAGGTCATGCGCAACTGGGAAGGCGAGCCGCCGCAGGTGATCTACCTTGACCCGATGTTCCCGCACCGCGAGAAAACCGCGCTGGTGAAGAAAGAGATGCGCCTGTTCCGGCCGCTGGTGGGCGATGACCCGGATGCGCCGGCACTGCTCGAAGCCGCCTTGGCCCTGGCCAGCCACCGGGTGGTGGTCAAGCGTCCGCGCAAGGCGCCGTGCATCGAAGGGCCGAAGCCGAGTCATGCGCTGGATGGCAAGTCCAGTCGGTATGACATTTATCCGAAGAAGGCGCTCAAGCCTTAAGACCGGGTCGCCTGCTTCGCGAGCAAGCCCGCTCCCACATTTGACCGCGTACTGTCTGACGGAACCGGGTCACCTGTGGGAGCGGGCTTGCTCGCGAATACGCCCGCCCAATCGCCACAAACTCATCTGCCTCACTCCGGCCGATAAGCCCGCATAAACAACCCCACCACTTCCCGCACATGGCTCTCCGCCGCCTCGCCCACCGGCGGCTCGCCGCAGCCATACAGCAAGCGAAAGTTCCCCGCGCCCTTGAGCAGGCAGAAGAAGTGTTCGGCCGCGTTGTGCGGCTTGTCGATGCGCAGCACACCACTTTCATCGATCTTGCTCAGCAAGCGCTCCATGCCATGCAGCATGCGCTCCGGCCCGGCTTCGAAGAATATCTGCGACAGCTTAGGGTCCTGGCTGCCCAAGGTCATCATCAAGCGGTGCAGGTTCACCGATTCATCACTGTTGATCAGCTGATGAAAACCGCGTGCAATGTTCAGCAGCACGGTTTCCACGGCCACACCTTCCGGCAACTCGAAGAACAGTGGTGGCAACTGCTCCTCGCACTTGGCCATCACCGCAGAGGAGAACAGCGTCTCCTTGTCGTTGAAGTGGCTGTAGACCGTCAGCTTCGACACACCGGCCTCGGCCGCGACGGCATCCATGCTGGTATTGGCATAACCCTTACTCAGAAACAGCGCTTTGGCCGCATCGAGAATCGCCTGACGCTTGACCAGGTCCTTGGGTCTGCCTGGGCCATTGGGTGCTGAAAGATTGTTTGGCATATTCGTTTTTATTACTGGACTGGTGAGTTTGCTATTAATAACATACTGCTCAGTATAATTATTCAAAGCACCATTAGCGAAAGGTCCTTCACCATGTTCCGCTATGCCTTGCCCCTCGCGTTGCCAGTCACCCTGGCTTTTTTATTGTCTGCGTGTGGTCACGAAGAGGCACCGCAGGTCAGTGTGCGCCCGGCCATGGTGGTCCAGCCAGAGCCTTCGGCGCAGGCCATGGAAAGCTATCCCGGTGAAGTTCGCGCGCGGTATGAGCCGGATCTGGCGTTCCGTATCGGCGGCAAAGTCAGCCGACGACTGGTCGAGGAGGGGCAGCGGGTCAAGGCCGATCAACCCTTGGCGGAGCTCGACCCCCAGGACGTGCGCCTGCAACTGGAGGCCACCCGGGCCCAGGTCGCAGCCGCTGAAGCCAATCTGAACTTGGTGCGTTCCGAGCGTGATCGCTACAAGATCCTGATGGAGCGTCAACTGGTCAGTCGTTCGCAATACGACAACGCCGAAAATCTCTACCGCTCCGGTGAGGCGCGCCTCAAGCAAATCAAAGCCGAATTCAACGTTTCCAATAACCAGGCCAGCTACGCCGTGTTGCGTGCGCCGCAGGACGGCGTCGTGGCCAAGCGTCTGGTGGAAGTCGGGCAAGTCGTGGCCGCCGGGCAAACGGTGTTCACACTGGCAACCGATGGCGAGCGTGAAGTCTTGATCAGCCTGCCGGAGCAGAACTTCGGCCGCTTCAAGGTCGGTGAGCCGGTGTCGGTGGAACTCTGGACCCAGCCCGACCAGCGTCTCGCCGGGCGCATCCGGGAATTGTCGCCAGCAGCGGATCCCAAGTCGCGCACCTTCGCGGCGCGTATCGCTTTCAACGCCGGCAACGTTCCTGCCGAGCTGGGCCAGAGCGCCCGAGTGTTCGTGCAGGCCGCCGACGTGGTCCCTCTATCCGTTCCGCTGTCTGCGCTGACTGCAGAAAACGGCGTGACCTATGTCTGGGTCGTCAGCGCCAACAACACCTTGAAGAGAACTCCGGTGCGAATCGGTGCCTTTGGCGAAAAAACCGTACCGGTACTTGAAGGGCTTAACGCCAGCGACTGGGTGGTGGCCGCCGGTGTCCATGTGCTTCTCGAAGGGCAGCAGGTGCGCCCGGTGGATCGCTCCAATCGCGTGGTCAATCTGGCGGACAAGGAGTAAGCCCCGATGCGCTTCAACGTTTCCGAATGGGCGCTGCGTAATCGCCAGATCGTCCTGTTCCTGATGCTGTTGCTGGCCATCGTCGGCGCACTTTCCTACACCAAGCTCGGTCAGAGCGAGGACCCGCCGTTCACCTTCAAGGCCATGGTGATTCGCACCAACTGGCCGGGAGCGACCGCCGAGGAAGTCTCGCGCCAAGTCACCGAACGCATCGAAAAGAAACTGATGGAAACCGGCGAGTACGAGCGCATCGTGTCGTTCTCTCGCCCTGGCGAATCCCAGGTGACCTTCATCGCCCGCGACTCCATGCACTCGGTAGAGATCCCGGAGCTCTGGTATCAGGTGCGCAAGAAGATCAGCGACATCCGTCATACCTTACCGCCGGGGATTCAGGGGCCGTTCTTCAACGATGAATTCGGCACCACTTTCGGCAATATCTACGCCCTGACCGGCAAGGGTTTCGATTACGCCGTGCTCAAGGATTACGCCGACCGCATCCAGATCCAGCTGCAACGGGTCAAGGATGTGGGCAAGGTCGAGCTGCTGGGGTTGCAGGACGAGAAAATCTGGATCGAACTCTCCAACGTCAAGCTCGCCACCCTCGGCTTGCCGCTGGCGGCCGTCCAGCAAGCCCTTGAAGAACAGAACGCAGTGTCCACGGCGGGTTTCTTCGAAACCAGCAGTGAACGATTGCAGCTACGGGTGACGGGGAATTTCCAGACGGTCGACGAGATCAAGAGTTTCCCGATCCGCGTCGGTGATCGCACCTTCCGCATCTCCGACGTGGCCGACGTGCGCCGTGGTTTCAACGATCCACCGGCGCCGCGCATGCGCTTCATGGCGCAGGACGCCATCGGCCTGGCGGTGGCAATGAAGGACGGCGGTGACATTCTGGTACTGGGCAAGGCGCTGGAAATCGAGTTCGCCCGCATCCAGAAAAACCTCCCGGCCGGCATGGAGCTGCGCAAAGTTTCCGACCAACCGGCGGCGGTGAAAACCGGTGTTGGCGAGTTCGTGCAAGTGTTGGTCGAGGCGCTGGCCATTGTGTTGCTGGTGAGCTTCTTCTCCCTCGGCGTGCGCACCGGCATGGTGGTGGCCCTGGCGATTCCGCTGGTGCTGGCGATGACGTTCGCCTGCATGTATTACCTCGGCATCGGCCTGCACAAGATCTCCCTCGGCGCGCTGGTACTGGCCCTGGGTTTGCTGGTGGATGACGCAATCATCGCCGTGGAAATGATGGCGATCAAAATGGAGCAGGGCTTCGACCGGGTCAAAGCGGCGAGTTATGCCTGGACCAGTACCGCGTTCCCGATGCTCACCGGTACGCTGATCACCGCGGCCGGCTTCCTGCCGATTGCCACGGCGCAATCGGGCACGGGTGAATACACCCGTTCGATCTTCGAGGTGGTCACCATCGCGCTGTTGGCGTCGTGGGTGGCCGCGGTGGTCTTCGTGCCGTACCTCGGGGAAAAGCTCCTGCCGGACCTGGCGAAGATTCATGCAGCCAAACACGGTGCCGGCCAACCCGATCCGTATGGCACGCCGTTCTATCAGCGCGTCCGGCGTCTGGTGGAGTGGTGCGTGCGCTGGCGCAAAACCGTGATCCTGGCGACCGTGCTGTTGTTCATTGCCTCCATCGTGCTGTTCCGTTTTGTGCCGCAGCAGTTCTTCCCGGCATCGGGTCGCCTGGAATTGATGGTCGACCTGAAACTGGCCGAAGGCGCTTCGCTGAGCAACACCGCCGACGAGGTCAAGCGCCTCGAAGCGCTGCTCAAAGACAAGGCCGGAATCGACAATTACGTGGCCTACGTCGGCACCGGTTCACCGCGTTTCTACCTGCCGCTCGATCAGCAACTGCCGGCGGCGAGCTTCGCCCAATTTGTCGTCCTGGCGAAAACCATCGAAGAACGGGAAACCCTGCGCATCTGGTTGATCTCAACCCTCAACGAGCAATTCCCGGCTCTGCGCTCTCGGGTCACGCGTTTGGAAAACGGCCCGCCAGTTGGCTATCCGGTGCAGTTCCGCGTGACAGGGGAGAACATCGAGGAAGTGCGGGCGCTGGCGCGTAAAGTCGCGGCCAAGGTTCGCGAGAACCCGCATGTGGTCAACGTCCACCTGGATTGGGAAGAGCCGAGCAAGGTGGTGTACCTGAACATCGATCAGGACCGTGCGCGGGCGCTGGGTGTGAGCACGGCGAACCTGTCGAGGTTCCTGCAAAGCTCCCTGACCGGTTCCAGTGTCAGCCAGTACCGTGAAGACAACGAGTTGATCGAGATCCTGTTGCGCGGCACCTTGCATGAGCGCACCGAGCTGTCATTGCTGCCGAGCCTGGCGGTACCGACCGATAACGGTCGCAGTGTCGCGCTGTCGCAGATCGCGACCCTGGAGTACGGCTTCGAGGAGGGCATCATCTGGCACCGCAACCGCCTGCCCAACGTGACGGTTCGCGCCGACATCTACGGCAAGGAACAACCGGCGACGCTGGTGCAGCAAATCATGCCGACCCTCGATCCGATTCGCGCCGAACTGCCCGACGGCTACTTGCTGGATGTCGGCGGCACGGTGGAAGACTCGGCGCGCGGACAGAACTCGGTGAAGGCCGGCGTGCCCTTGTTCATTGTGGTGGTGTTGACCTTGCTGATGCTGCAGCTGCGAAGTTTTTCGCGCACGGCGATGGTGTTCCTGACGGCGCCGCTGGGGTTGATCGGGGTGACGCTGTTTCTGTTGGTGTTCCGTCAGCCGTTCGGTTTTGTGGCCATGCTGGGGACCATCGCCTTGTCCGGGATGATCATGCGTAACTCGGTGATTCTGGTGGATCAGATCGAGCAGGATATTGCGGCGGGGCTCAAGCCCTGGCAGGCGATCATCGAGGCGACGGTGCGGCGGTTCCGGCCGATTGTGCTGACGGCGCTGGCGGCGGTGTTGGCGATGATTCCGTTGTCGCGCAGTGTGTTTTTCGGGCCGATGGCGGTGGCGATCATGGGGGGGTTGATTGTGGCTACGGCGTTGACGCTGCTGTTTTTGCCGGCGTTGTATGCGGCTTGGTTCCGGGTCAAGAAGGAGACCGTTTGACCGAGTGCATATCCATTTCTTCGGTAACGGCGGCTGGCGGTTTCGCCCTTACGGCGACTCACTTTTTTACAAGCGCCTAAAAAAGTAAGCAAAAAACGCTCGCCCCTTACGTACGGCCCCTCGCCTGGGCTCGGGGTTCCTTCGCTCCGGCATTCATCCGGGGGCATCGCCTCCGGTCGGCTTCGCTCGACCTCCTCTCGATGTGTTCGGCTGCGCCGAACAGCGCTGCGCGCCTACCCCCCGGATGAACGCCTCCACTCAGCCTCCCGAGGGGGCGGGTGGATCAAGATCAAAAGCTGCAGGCGAGCTAACGCTCGGCCTGATGAGTGGTGAAAAGCAGTGGGTGTACGCCGATCTGCTTTTGCTCTTCTGTGGGAGCGGGCTTGCTCGCGAAGGCGGCCTGTCAGCCGACCCATTTCTACCGAATGTACTCGGTCAAATTGTGGGAGCTGCGGTGCGGCGATCCGACTTGCCTGCGATGGCGGCCTGCCAGCCAACCAATCCCTCACAGATGTACTCGACTCAATTGTGGGAGCGAGCTTGCTCGCGATGGCTGCCCAACAGTCAACAATGTTTTTCGCCCAAGCCAACCATTCAGACCATTCCCACAAGACTTTCAGCTTGCCCGTCGGAAGCACGATCTCTAGCCTTTACCCGTCGCTGCCAATTCAGCAACCGGGACTGCAAGCCCGCGAATAGTCGTTAGGCGCCTACTTTGGGAGCTTCGCAATGATCAATGACAGTCCTGATTACTCTGCCTCCGAATCCGAAAAGCAAACGAGAACTTCATACCGCCCCTGCCCAATTTTCACCATCCGCCCAGGCGTCAATTCCGAAACCCTCCTTGTCCATGCCTATGAAACCCTTGCTTCAGCGAATGTGATGGCAACTGAATTGTCGTCCATCTTGAGCGGGCCAACCTGCAATCTGGCACTCGGCATTCAGCAGATGATTGTTCTGGCGCAGCTATCAGTGAATCGCGTCCTCGATCAGCTGGATCCGCAGCAATAGCAAAAGGAAAAAGCCCGCTGAACCTGTACCAACCAGCGGGCCTTCATTGTTCCTGCATTGATCTCGGACCCGTCTGATATTGAGGCTAAAAAGCTCAGGTGTTGTACTCAGAGCCCGGTTTCACGCATGTTTGAGACAGCGCCATGAAAAATCCACCCACATTGAGGGGGCGGTCCGATCCGGTGTTTGATCGGCTGTTGCGATCGCCCCACAAGGAGCGCCTTTCACAATACCTCGCCTTGCTCAAGCCCCTGGACGATCAGGGGCGTTACCTGCCGTTCGATTCATTGCGCTACCGCTGGGCGCCAGGGCTGGATTCGAACCTGTGCTGGGCCTTGGTCAAGAAAGCGCGGACTGCACAGTACTCGAGCCTTTTGCCATTGGGTAAACCGGCGTGCTGGCTGAAATTCATGCTGACGCCGCAGGCGCAAAAAGCCATTTCCGTAGTGGATCGTCAGGCGACAACCGCAGTGCTGGAATACATGACCGGCCAGATTGGCGAGCGTGCTCATTTTAGCTATTTGCTCAATGATCTGATCGAAGACGAGGCCATCAGCAGCAGCCAGCTCGAAGGTGCGGCCACCACGACGCGGGTGGCCAAGGACATGCTTAAGCGCCATCGCTCGCCGCGCACGCCGGATGAGCGAATGGTCATCGGTAACTTCAAGATGATGAACTTCGCCTGGGAGCAGCGTTACGAGCCACTGAGCGTTGAGCTGATTGCAGCCATGCATCGAGTTGGCGTCGAGGGGATCGACGATTCGCAGTACTCGCCTGGAGCGTTCAGGATCAACGATGACGTCGTCGTCCAGGATGGCGAGGGCAACACCGTGCATTTGCCACCGCCTGCAACAGGGCTCGTGTCACGTTTGCAGGTGCTGACGAAGTGGATCAACCAACCCCACAACAACCCTCATCAAGCGGACTACCTTCATCCATTGATCAAAGCCATCGCGCTGCATTTTGTCCTGGGTTACGAGCATCCTTTTCGCGACGGCAACGGTCGGGTAGTGCGCGCGTTGTTTTACTGGTTCATGTTCAAAAATGACTACTCGGCGTTTCGCTACATCGCAATCAGTGTTTTGTTGCGCAATGCGCCGTTGAAGTACGGGCGGTCGTATTTGAATACCGAGGCGGATGACCTGGATCTGACGTATTTCATCGATTTCCAGTGTTCGGTGGTGTTGCGGGCTGTAGCCAGTTTTACCGGGACGTATCGGAAAAGTCTGGACGATGCGCAGCAATTTGATTGCTGGTTGCGTGAAAGTGGTTTTCTCGACCAGCTCACCGAGAAACAGCGGGCGTTGTTTCAAGTGGCCAGGAGCGGAATGGCCAAGGAGTTCACGGCGGTCAATGTGAAGGAGAATCTGGGTTGTTCTTACAACACAGCGTCAGCCACGCTAAATGGGCTGGTCGCGTTGAAGCTGTTCGAGAAACGCAAGATGGGACGGGAGTGGGTGTTCTTTCTAAGACCCGTATCAGCGGCCTGAACCTTTGTGGGAGCAAGCCTGCTCCCACAGGTTTTGTGTCGCGGCTCAGAGCGTACCAAACACCTTCTTCGCCAAACTGGTCGCCGCAGCCGCCGGGTTCTGACGGATGGTTTCTTCCTGTTTGCCGATCATTTCGAACAAGCCATTCAACGCCTGCTCGGTGACGTAGTTTTCGACGTTGGCATTTTTCGCATCCACTACGCCCATTGTCGCGGCTTGCCCGGCGAACGAGTTGTACTGCTGGGCCAGGCCAACCTTGTCGGTGGCTTGCTTGACGATGGGCAGGAACTTGGCGCGGATCTGTTCGCGGCTGGTCTTGCTCAGGTATTGGGTGGCCGAGTCGTTGCCGCCGCTGAGGATGCCCTTGGCATCTTCCACGGTCATTTTCTTCACGGCATCGACGAGGATGGGCTGGGCCTGGGTCACGGCGGTTTCCGCCGCCTTGTTCATGCTGGCTTCCAGTTCATCGACCTGGTCACCCATGCCGAACTGTTTCATCTTGCTCGCGACCTTGCCCAGCTTGCCCGGCAGCTCGATTTTCACGTCGGGGTTGTTGCTGAAGCCACCCGGGGTGCCGAGTTGTTTCACGGCCAGTTGCGCGCCTTGGGTCAGTGCGTCCTTGAGCCCGCCGGTGGCGTCTTTCTGCGACAGGTCGGTGAGGGACAGCGCCAGGGCGTTGGCACAGATCATCAAGCCTGCGCACAGGCCTGCGAAGCGAAGGGTAGGACGGAACATGGCAACTTCCTTTTTCGAAAAAGACACTTAGTAGCGGGCTGGGTCGACGCGGACCTTGAGCGGTTGTGGATCGGTGCCGTCCAGGCGCACGGCATGATTCTCGGTGGTGATGAACATCAGTTTGCCGTCGACTTCAATGCGCGCGCTCACCGAGTAACGGTGGTTGGGCTCTACCTTCAGCGGGTCGTAGCTGAGATGAAAGGCCAGGGGCACCTGGCCTTTGACCTGGCCGCGCTGTTCGTCGATGACCTTCGCCGGGGCATCGGCGAGTGAGATGTCCTGCAGGCTGACGCTCAGGATTGCTGTCGGCGGCAGGGCTATGCGTTGCAGGTAGAAGACTTCTCCGTCGAGGCTGGCCTTGGAGCCGGGGGGCGTCGCCTGGCAGGCGCTCAAGAGTGTGGCTACAGCCAGCAGAGTCAGTTTTTTCATCAAAAATCTCCGTGTCGAACGCGCCAGAAGTAGACTGGCGCGATGTGCAATTTAACGGAATTCCATACCTGAGTCTTTTGAGATTCAGCCGACTGCGGTTTATACGATAAAGAAGGGTACTGGAAAGATAACTTCCTGATGTGTTTCGTTGTTACTCAGGTCAACAGAGAAGATATGGTTAGTATTGATCATCAGTATTGCGTCAGGATCATTTTTGCTGTTCCAGAACCCTCCGTCCTCTGGCTGATTTGGTCCAGGCCTCCAGACTCGCATCACTACACGATAAGCTCTTTCAGCGTCGCCGGCTTCTTGGTTGATATGGAAAACACTACCCAAGTCACTGTCGTCAATGCGCTCAAGGATAACGGTGGAAATCAGTTTTTCTTCCGAATTGCTAAGGATTTCATACGTGTATTCTTCCACTGCGAAATCCCGCATGGATGTGTAAGGAATATATTTAAGATTGTATTGAATATCGATTGTTTTGGTCATCGTAACTTCCTTGTTTGATGAGATAAGTGTGGTCGAGATTAACAGTGTTTGCTTTGTTGCGTAGTGTTCAAGTTGTATTTTGATGTTTTTTAGGGGGGGGCGTTTGCGCTGTGTTAGATACTCATTAGCAGTAAGGAAGAACATCCATGTTCTTTCCATTATAGGTCAGATAAGTATCAAGCCAGTTCCGCCGCATCTTCACTGCGATGCAACGCCACCTGCCGAATCGACAAACGAATCTCCGCCGGCAACACCCGTTTGGCCGCGCCTTCGGCCAGTTCACCGAGCAGTTCGTGATAGCTCAGCTTGCCCGCTTCATCGCGCTTGAGCACGTCAAGGTCGAGCATCGTCTGGATGAAGTGGCGGAACAGGCTCTTGTCGAAGAATTCCGGGGCGTTCAGGCCATGCAGGATCGACAGGCGCTGGGCCATGACCGTGCACAGGTCTTCCAGCTCTTCGGCGCTGATGCTGTTCTGGCCGCTGTTGAGCAGCAGGGACACGGTCATGTAGAAGCGCTGCAAGGTCTGGGCGATGCTTTTCGACAGCAAGGTCAGCAGCACGAAATGCCGCGAGCTTGGCGCCGGACGCAGGTACACGTCGTTCTCGAAGCGCAGCAGGCCTTGCTCGACGAAGGCTTCCAGCCATTGATCGATCACCGCATCCAGTTCGTCCAGCGACCAGCGAATGAACAGCTCCGCTTGCAGGTAGGGATACAACGCGCGGGTGTAGCGCAGGATCTGTTCGCGGCTCATGCGCGAGGCGCTCTGGAAGAAGCTCGCCAGCAACGCCGGCAGTGCGAAGATGTGCAGCACGTTGTTGCGGTAGTAAGTCATCAGGACCGCATTCTGCTCGTCCAGATACAGGATCTTGCCCAACGCATCGCTCTGCTCCGAGAGCAGGTCCATGTCCTTCACGTGCTCGATCAACGCCCGGCCATCGCCTTCCGGCAAGGTGGTGTGCGGCGAATAGGGGACCTTGCGCAGCAGTGCCAGGTACAGATCCAGCACCCGCGCCATGGCCCGGTCATCCAGCGCCAGTCGGGTGGTCGACAGCAGCGCCAGTGCCACCAGGTTGACCGGGTTGATCGCCGCCGCTTCGTTCAGATGCCGGGCGACTTTTTCGCCGAGGCGGTTGGTGGTTTCGTTGAGCCAGGCGGGTCTGAACTGCGGGCCGAGTTCCTGTTGGCGCCAGTCCGGCTGTTCGCCGTCGAGGAATTCCGCCAGCTTGATTGGCTCGCCGAAGTTCACCGCCACCTGGCCGAAGCGCTGTTTGAGCGCGCCGATGACTTTGAAAATATCGAAGATCGACTCTTTCTTCTTGGCCGCGCCGCGCAGTTCGCCGAGGTAGGTCCGGCCTTCCAGCACGCGCTCGTAGCCGATGTATACCGGCACGAACACGATCGGCATGCGCGACGAACGCAGGAAGCTGCGCAGGGTGATTGCCAGCATCCCGGTCTTCGGTTGCAGCATGCGCCCGGTGCGCGAGCGGCCACCCTCGACGAAATACTCCACCGGGAAGCCCTTGGTGAACAGGGTGTGCAGGTATTCGTTGAACACCGAGGTGTAGAGCGGATTGCCCTTGAACGTGCGGCGCATGAAGAACGCGCCGCCGCGCCGCAGCAGGCCGCCGATCACCGGCATGTTGAGGTTGATGCCCGCGGCAACGTGCGGCGGGGTCAGGCCGTTGCGGAACAGCAGATAGGACAGCAGCAGGTAGTCGATGTGGCTGCGGTGGCATGGCACGTAGATCACTTCGTGACCCTGGGCGACCTTCTGCACGCCTTCGATGTGGTTGACCTTGATCCCGTCGTAAATCTTGTTCCAGAACCAGCTCAGCACCACTTCCATAAAACGGATCGCAGTGTAGGTGTAGTCCGAGGCGATTTCGTTGCCGTAGCGCAGCGCTTGAGCTTTGGCTTTCTCCGGCGAGATGTTCTCGCGCTCGGCTTCGTCGAGGATCGCTTGTTTGACCTGTGGCTGGTTGAGCAGGCCTTTGACCAGGTTGCGGCGGTGGGAAATGTCCGGGCCGATCACTGCAGCCTTCAGGTTGCGAAAGTGCACCCGCAGGATGCGCTGGGCCATGCGCACGGTGCGCTCGTGGCCCTTGTTGTGTTCGATCAGTTCGCGCAGGTGAATCGGCGCGGAGAACTGCACGCGGGTCTTGCGCCCCAAGACGATGATGCTCAGCAAGCGACGCAGGCGCCCGGTAACGGCCCAGCTGTCGGCGAACAGGAGTTTCCATGGGCTGTTTTCGCTGTCCGGCGACTGGCCCCAGAACACGCTGACCGGAATGATCTGCGCATCTTCGGCGGCGTTCTGGCTCAGGGCGCTGACCAGGCGGGTCAGTGTCGGCGGGGCGCCGCGCTTGTCCTGGCGGCCGAGCCAGTCTGGATCCGGCGTCAGGTAGAAGAACGCGGCAGGTTCCAGCAGGTTACCCACCGACACCGGCAGCACCGGGCGTGGCAGGCCGGCCTTGCTGCACTCGGTGTCGACCACAGCGAGGTCGGTCAGCGAAGGGTTTTGCAGGACGTAGAACACCGGACGACTGCGGTCGAGGTTAAGGGTGAACGACGACTGGTTGATCGTCTCGGAGCGAACCCAGAGGTACAACAGTCGGCGCAGGGTGCCAAACACAAGACGGCGGAACGGGGAGCGGGTCATACGGCTTCTGCGTGAGTGAATAAAACCGAGCGTTTGCTCGGGAGGCCGATAGTGTGCAGGATTCGCTGAAAATCGGCAAAAAAGCACCTAAGTAAACTTGAGTTGAGAGTTTCGCTGCCTGTCATATACTCGGCCGTCTGCTGTCGGTGCCCTTGTAGGGACGTCGCACGCAGACAGACGTTCCCGAGGCTTTCCTGCGAAAAGCCCGATCAATAATAAAAAGGGAGTATGAACAAATGGCAACACGCGAAACCGGCAACGTGAAGTGGTTCAACGACGCCAAGGGCTACGGCTTCATTCAGCGCGAGGACGGGGTGGACGTGTTCGTGCACTACCGCGCGATTCGCGGTGAAGGCCACCGATCACTGACCGAAGGCCAGCAGGTTGAATATGCGGTGGTAGAAGGGCAGAAGGGGTTGCAGGCTGAGGATGTGGTGGGGTTGTAATTCCACACTTCAGCTCACACAAAAACCACTGTAGGAGCGAGCTTGCTCGCGAAGAACTCAAGGACGCCGCGCTTTTGCTGAATTGACGCGTTATCGTTGACGACCATCGCGAGCAAGCTCGCTCCTACAGGGGCGGTGTTCAGGCTTTTATGCAGTTTTCCAGGTGATCTCTTCTTCACCGTCGGCGCTGATGCGAATCCAGCGATCGGCAGTCTCTTCACCCTCTTCCTCGACCCAGGTGCCCGGCGCGCAACGCACTTCCACGTTCAGCGCGGCAAACGCGGCGCGGGCGCAGGCGATGTCGTCGTCCCACGGGGTCTGATCGCTTTCCAGGTACAGGCTGTTCCACTTGCCGACCGCTTTTGGCAGCCAGGTCACTGGCACGTTGCCGGCCTTGCACTTATAGGTCTGGCCCTTCTGGACCCAATCCGTGCACGGGCCCAATGCCGCGCCGAGCCAGGCGGAAATGGGCTTGTGGTCGACGTCGGCGTCTTTCAGGTAAATCTCGATATCGGGTTGGCGCATGGATGTCCTCACTGCGGGTCTGAAAAATCCATTCGCGGATTTAGCCGGTCTCGGGCCGTTGCCCGAGACCAAAAAATTGAAGTTGCTCTCTAACTACTACTGCAGAACGAAATAATCGTAGCGCATCGACACGGTGACCTCGAACGGTTCCGCCTGTTCGATAACTGCTGCCCGGCGCTCGGCACTGGCGCGCCAGCCGTGGGGTGTCATCGCCAACAGGTTCGCCCGGTCCTGACCGCTTTCCAGCGTCAGCTTGAATTCCAGGGTTTCACTGTGGGCCAGCACCATGCCATCTGGTACCAAGGCCAGGTGCTTGTCGTCGGTATATTCACGGACTTCGTCGTACAGCCGCTCACGCAGTTCCATCAGGTGGCCGCTGGTCGGTCCGACTTTCATCAGGCCGCCGCCAACACTGAGCAGGCGCTTGGCTTCCTCCCAGTCCAGCGGGCTGAAGACACTGGCCAGGAACTGGCAACTGCCGGAAGCCAACGGCACCCGCGCCATGCTGGCGATCAACCAGGTGAGCTGCGGGTTGCGTTTGCAGGCGCGTTTGACCGCTTCGCGGGAGATGTCCAGGGCATAACCTTCGGCACCCGGCAAAGCCTCGGCGATTTGCGCGGTGTAGTAACCCTCGCCACAACCGATGTCCAGCCAGTGCTGTGGTGCGTAGCCGGCCGCCAACTCCGCCAGACGCTTGGCCACCGGGGCGTAGTGCCCGGCGTTCAGGAAGTCGCGGCGGGCTTCGACCATTGCCTGGTTATCCCCAGGGTCGCGGCTGTTCTTGTGCTGCACCGGCAACAGGTTCAAATAACCCTGGCGCGCGCGGTCGAAACGATGCCCGGCGGGGCAGGCCACGCCGTTGTCCACCGCATTGAGCGGCTCACTGCAGATCGGGCACGCAAGCATCAGGCGAGCAACTTGATCAGGGTCTGGTAGTAGATCTCGGTCAGTACGTCGAGATCGGCTGCCAGCACGCGTTCGTTGACCTGGTGGATGGTCGCGTTGACCGGGCCCAGCTCAACCACTTGGGTGCCCATGGTCGCGATGAAGCGGCCGTCGGAGGTACCACCGCTGGTGGACGCCTTGGTTTCACGACCGGTGATGTCCTTGATGCTCGCCGACACCGCGTCGAGCAGTGCGCCCGGTTCGGTGAGGAACGGCAGGCCGGACAGCGCCCAGTCGATGTGCCAGTCCAGGCCATGCTTGTCGAGGATGTCCGCCACGCGCTTTTGCAGGCCTTCGACTGTCGACTCGGTGGAGAAGCGGAAGTTGAACACCGCCACCAGGTCACCCGGGATCACGTTGGTCGCACCGGTGCCGGAGTTGACGTTGGAGATCTGGAAACTGGTCGGCGGGAAGAAATCGTTGCCGTGGTCCCAGTGTTCGGCGGCAAGTTCGGCCAGGGCCGGGGCCGCGAGGTGGATCGGGTTCTTGGCCAGGTGCGGGTAGGCCACGTGGCCTTGCACACCGCGTACGGTCAGCTTGGCGCCAAGGGAGCCGCGACGACCGTTCTTGACCACGTCACCCACCAGGGTGGTGCTCGACGGTTCGCCGACGATGCACCAGTCCAGACGTTCCTTGCGCGCGGCCAGACGTTCAACCACGGCCTTGGTGCCGTGGTGCGCCGGGCCTTCTTCGTCGCTGGTGATCAGGAAGGCGACTTTGCCCTTGTGATTCGGATAGTCGGCGACAAAACGCTCGGACGCCACGGTCATGGCAGCCAGGCTGCCTTTCATGTCAGCGGCGCCACGGCCGCAGAGCATGCCGTGTTCGTCGATCAGCGCGTTGAACGGTTCGATCTGCCAGGCCGCCACCGGGCCGGTCGGGACCACGTCGGTGTGGCCGGCGAAGCACAGCACCGGACCGTCGTCCTGGCCGTGGGTGGCCCAGAAGTTATCCACATCCTCGATGCGCATCGGTTCCAGGGTGAAACCGGCATCGCCCAGGCGCTGCATCATCTGCTTCTGGCAATCGGCGTCGATCGGCGTCACGGACGGACGGCGGATCAGGTCGATGGCGAGTTGGAGGGTCGGCGAAAGGTCGGCGTGGGCCGTCATGGAAAACTCCGGAAATCATGAATATGGGCGCGGACTGAATGTAGGAGCGAGCCTGCTCGCGAATGCGGTATGTCAGTAACCATAAACATTGAATGTTACACCGCTATCGTCGGAACGCCGCCCGGAGCCGGCTCGCTCCTACAGGTATTGGGTTCGATCGGCAAACCGCGACACGCCAAGCCCCGCAAAATGGCGCTTATCTTAAAGCAAAACGGCGACCATTGGCCGCCGTTTAGTGCATCCGCGCAGATTTAGACGACAGGTGCCGTTTCAGGCTCGGCGGTCGGTTTCGGCAGCGACGACAGGAACGCCATGATCAGCGCCGCCAAGTATGGCAACGACTGCACCAGCAACATGGTCACCCAGAAACGCATGTCGTTGCTCGGCATGCCGTTCACCAGGAAGATCCCCAAGGCAGCGCCCCACAACAGCAGCATGATGAACATCTCTTCCCGGGCTTCCGAAATCGCCACCCAGAAACCGTGGTTGTCGGCATTCTTCGGCGTACGGAAGAACGGAATGCTGCTGGTGAAGAAGCCGTACAGCACCGCTTTGGCGATGGTGTGGGACAGCGCCAGGCCGGCCAGCGCCGCGCAGAAGGCATCCTTCAGGTTCACTCCAACCGCACGACGGTAGAGGAAGATGATCTTGGCGACCTTGAACACGAACAGCGCCAATGGCGGGATTGCGAAGATCAGCAGCGGCGGATCGACCCGTTGCGGCACGATGATCATCGCCGCCGACCACAACAGCGCGCCGACGGTGAAGAAGATGTTCATGCCGTCCGCCACCCACGGCAACCAGCCCGCGAGGAAGTGGTAGCGCTGGCCACGGGTCAGCTCGGTGTCCTTGCCGCGCAGCAGGCTGGCGGTGTGGCGCTTGATGATCTGGATCGCTCCGTAGGCCCAGCGGAAACGCTGTTTCTTGAAGTCGATGAAGGTATCGGGCATCAGGCCTTTGCCGTAGCTGGTGTGGTAATACGCCGCCGACAGGCCTTTCTCGAATACCCGCAGGCCAAGCTCGGCGTCTTCACAGATGCACCAGTCGGCCCAGCCCAGCTCTTCGAGCACCGAGCGACGGGTCATGGTCATGGTGCCGTGCTGGATGATCGCGTCACGGTCGTTGCGGGTGACCATGCCGATGTGGAAGAAGCCTTTGTATTCCGCATAGCAGAGCTTCTTGAAGGTGCTTTCGTTCTGGTCGCGGTAATCCTGCGGCGACTGCACCACGGCGATTTTCGGGTCGGCGAAGTGCGGCACCATGTGCTTGAGCCAGTTGCGGTCGACGCAGTAGTCCGAGTCAATCACGGCAATGACTTCCGCATCCTTGGCGGTGTGCGGGATCAGGTAGTTCAGCGCGCCACCCTTGAAGCCAGCCAGCGGTGCCACGTGGAAGAACTTGAAGCGTGGGCCGAGGGTTTCGCAGTAATCGCGCACCGGTTCCCAGACCGCCGGGTCCTTGGTGTTGTTGTCGATGATCAGGACTTCGAAGTCCGGATAGTCGAGGTTGGCCAGGGCGTTGAGGGTCTGTTTGACCATCTCCGGCGGCTCGTTGTAGCAGGGCACGTGAATCGACACTTTCGGGCGGTAGCTGGAGTCGCCTTCCACCGGCAGGAACTCGCGCCGGCGCTTGTGCACCCACACTGCTTCGGCCAGTTCATGGGCTTCGGTCAGCAGCACGATAAACACCCCGAGCGCACCGAGTGCGAGCAAAAAGCCCACGGTCAGGCTGAACCATGTGCTGTATTGCTGGCTGTAGTCGTAACCAATCCACACCAGCACCGAACCACACAGGAAGGCGATGAAAGTCAGGAAGGTACGGCCACGCTGGCGCAGGGCCGAGCCGTCGATCAGCAGCAGGGTCAGCGACAACAGCGCCAATACCACCGAACCGATGGCCAATACGCGCCATTGCGGAATCGCCACCACCGGGCCTTCGAAGTTGAACTTCTGCTGGCGCGCGGCGTTGAACACGCCCCAGTAGGCGCCGACGGAACCTTCGTCGCTGGCTTTCCACGGCTGGTCAAACGCTTCGATCACGAAGTAGTTGAAGCCCTGGCGGTTGAGCTTGTTGACCAGGGTTCGCAGGTAGATCGCCTGGTCCGCCGGTGAGGCATCGGCGCCACCGCGCATGCGGCCGTTGCTCGGCCAGCCCACTTCGGACAGCAGCAGCGGCTTTTTCGGGAACATTTTTTTCAGGTCGCGGGCACGGTCCAGAACGAACTGCTGTGCCTTGTCCACCGGGATAAATTCCCAATACGGGAGGACGTGCGCGGCGATCAGGTCGACGTGCTTGGCCAGTTCCGGGTGCTCTTCCCAGACGTGCCACTGTTCGGACGTGGTGACCGGTACTTTGACGGCGGCACGCACACGGTCGAGCAACACGCTCAGTTCGGCGGCGGTGATTTCCTTGCGGAAGATCGCTTCGTTGCCGACCACCACACGAACCACGCTGCGCGAGGAGTTGGCGATTTCAATGGCGCGGGTGATTTCCCGTTCGTTGCGTTCCTGGTCCGGGCTGATCCAGATCCCCAGGGTCACCCGCAAGCCGAACTCTTCCGCCAGTTTCGGGATGTTTTGCAGGGTGCCATCGACCGAGTAGATGCGGATGTTGTCCGTCAGCTTGCTCATGATCTCCAGGTCGCGGCGCATTTGATCGTCGGTCGGGTACTGGTCTTTCTGCGGGAACTGGCCCTGCTGGAATGGCGAGTACGAGAAGCCTGAGATCTGTTCAGGCCAGTTGGGGGCGGTGACCGGGCGGTTGATCAGCGCCCAGAAGCCGGTAAACAAGGCAGCGATGGCGAGCACCACGACCAGGTTGAGTCCAAATTTACGCGATGACATAGCTATTTCGGGTTCCAAAGACTGTGGAACGAAGGAACGGTTGGCGGTCGCCAAGGGGCGCGCATCCTACACCGGGCATTCTCCGGTCGTACAGCAGACAGGGAATTGCCGGACATTGGGCAGTTAACTTTCACATAAGTTCTTACACTTGCAGCTTGAAGCTTAAAACTTGTCGCTGCGCTGTGTCCTGCCTTGCAAGCGCGTTCCTCTTTTGACGAGTGGCTGTGGTCGTCAAGCAAGGCGCCGCGACGAGTCATAGCCCGCTATGGCGAGGAGCGGCAACGCAGCATGACGGCAACAGACGCCGTCAAAAAGGAACAGTGCTTGTGAGGCAGGACACCCTCTATAATGCGCGCCGGTTTTTGGGGTAATGGTCATGAGTACAGAAGATCCGCGGTTTGCTGGCATCGCCCGTTTGTATGGCATCGAAGGCCTTGAGCGCCTGCGCGCGGCCCATGTGGCGATCGTCGGCGTCGGTGGTGTCGGTTCCTGGGCGGCGGAAGCCATGGCCCGTTGCGGCGTGGGCGAGATTTCGCTGTTCGACCTGGACGACGTCTGCGTCAGCAACGCCAACCGTCAGTTGCACGCGCTGGACAGCACTGTGGGCAAGCCCAAGGTCGAGGTGATGGCCGAGCGTCTGCGCGGGATCAACCCGGACTGCACGGTGCACGCGGTGTCTGACTTCGTTACTCGCGACACCATGGCCGAGTACATCACGCCGAACATCGACTGCGTGATCGACTGCATCGACAGCGTCAACGCCAAGGCCGCGCTGATCGCCTGGTGCAAGCGCCGCAAGATCCAGATCATCACCACCGGCGGCGCGGGCGGGCAGATTGACCCGACGTTGATCCAGGTCTGCGACCTGAATCGCACGTTCAACGATCCATTGGCGTCGAAAGTGCGCTCCACGCTGCGCCGCGACTACGGCTTCTCACGCACCGTGACCCGCCATTACAGCGTGCCGTGCGTGTTTTCCACCGAGCAACTGCGCTACCCGAAACCGGACGGCAGCATTTGCCTGCAGAAGAGTTTTGTCGGGGATGGAGTGAAGCTCGACTGTGCCGGCGGGTTTGGCGCGGTGATGATGGTGACGGCGACGTTCGGCATGGTCGCGGCGACCAAGGCTGTGGACAAGATTGTGGCGGGTGTGCGGCGGCCGGCGGATCGGGTCAAACCGCAAGTTTAAAGTGCTGCTGATGGCCTCTTCGCGAGCAAGCCCGCTCCCACATTTTATCTACAGTGAATACAGTTTTTGTGTACGACCGAAATCCAATGTGGGAGCGGGCTTGCTCGCGAAGGCGATTAACCAGCCAACTCATTCATCCGCTGAAGCACCGCATTCAAGCCATTACTGCGAGACTCGGACAACTGCCGCCCCAACCCCAACTGATTGAACCAGTCCGGCAAATCCACCTGCTGCAACTCAGCCGCCGACAATCCGTTGACCCGCGCCAGCAGCAATGCCACCAACCCGCGAATCAAGCGCGCATCGCTGTTGGCGCTGAATTGCCAATGGCCATCGCGCAACTCACCCACCAGCCACACCTGGCTTTCACAGCCATGCACCCGGTTTGCATCACACATCTGCGCATCACTCAAGGCCGGCAGGCACTCACCCCATTGCATCAGCAGGCGTGCGCGTTGTTCCCAGCCGGCCGCTTTCTGAAAGGTGTCCAGTGCCGTCACGGCATCAGCAGGCAGGTTCATCGCAATAGCTCCAGCGCCTGATCCAGGGCTTCAAAGAACCGCTCCAGGTCTTCGGAATCGTTGTACAGCGCCAACGACACCCGAATCGCCCCGGCCAGTTCGAAGCGTTTGAGCAGCGGCATCGCACAGTGATGGCCGGCACGCACCGCGATCCCTTGTTCGGTCAGCAAATGCGCGAGATCGGAGTTATGCACACCCTCGACAGTAAAACTGGCCAGCGCCACTTGTGGCTTGCCCAGCAGGCGAATACCGTTGCGCGCCTCAAGGCCCTTGAGCAGGCAGGCATGCAACGCGGCTTCATGAGCGGACACGGCGTCCTGATCGAGCCCGGCGAGGTAATCCAGGGTCGCTCCCAGACCAATCACACTGGCAATCGGTGGCGTCCCTGCCTCGAAACCCAGCGGTGCCGGGCGAAAGCGTGCGTCGTGGTAGTTGGCATCCAGCACCATTTCACCACCGAACTGCCAGGGACGCAGTTGTTGCAGCGCTGCATTGCGCCCGAACAGCACGCCCAAGCCATCGGGACCGTAGAGCTTGTGGCTGGAAAACACATAAAAATCGCAGCCCAGCGCTTGCACGTCGTGGCGGCCATGGACCACGCCTTGGGCACCGTCGATCACGGTCAGGGCGTTGTGCGTCTTGGCCAGTGCCAGCAATTCAGGCAGCGGCTGCCACGCGCCAATCACGTTGGACAGTTGACTGACGGCGAACAGACGCGTGCGTGGGCCGATCAAACCGGCGGCGGCTTCAAGGTCGATCACGCCGTCGGCATCCAGCGGCAGGATCACCAGTTTCAGCTCGCGACGGTGTGCCAGTTGCTGCCATGGCAGCAAATTGGCGTGATGCTCCAGGGCGCTGATGACAATCTCGTCGTCCGGATTGAAAAGATGTTCCAGGCCATAGGCCAGGAGATTCAGCGCGGACGTCGCGCCATGGGTAAAGATGATCTGCCCGCAATCGCCAGCATTGAGCCATTGCGCGACTTTGCGGCGGCTGTCCTCGAACGCCTGGGTGGCGTGGGCGCCGGGCAAATGCTGCGCCCGATGCACGTTGGCCGCGCCGTTGGCGTAGTAGTGCGCCAGGGCATCCAGTAGGGCTTGGGGTTTTTGCGTGGTGGCGGCGTTGTCCAGATAGGTCTGGTCTTGCCGTTGCAGGGCGGCGATGGCCGGAAAATCGGCACGCCAGGGAGAGAGAATCATCATGCTATCGGGCCCTGGTGAGTGTACGCCGTACCCATGTAGGAGCGAGCCTGCTCGCGATGGACGCATGGACGACGCGTGCTGTCTGTTGCCGCGTGTAATCGTTGACGTCCATCGCGAGCAATCGAGCGTCGACCGGCTGCTCCTACACAGGTGATCGTGTAGCGCTTAGTTGTGAGCGTGCAGCGCTTCGTTCAGTTCAATGGCCGATTTGTGGGTTTTGCATTCCACGGCACCGGTCTCCGAATTGCGACGGAACAGCAGGTCAGTCTGGCCAGCCAGTTCACGGGCCTTGACCACTTTGACCAGTTGATTGTTCTCGTCCAGCAGCGCGACTTTGGTGCCGGCGGTCACGTACAGGCCCGACTCGACGGTGTTGCGGTCGCCCAACGGGATACCGATACCGGCGTTGGCGCCGATCAGGCAGCCTTCGCCGACCTTGATCACGATGTTGCCGCCGCCCGACAGGGTGCCCATGGTCGAGCAGCCGCCGCCCAGGTCCGAACCCTTGCCGACGAATACGCCAGCGGATACGCGGCCTTCGATCATGCCCGGGCCTTCGGTGCCGGCGTTGAAGTTGATGAAACCTTCGTGCATCACGGTGGTGCCTTCGCCCACGTAAGCGCCCAGGCGCAGACGCGCAGCGTCAGCGATACGCACGCCGGCCGGAACCACGTAGTCGGTCATTTTCGGGAACTTGTCCACCGAGAACACTTCCAGCAGCTCGCCGCGCAGGCGGGCTTCGAGTTGCAGTTCGGCCAGCTCGCTCAGGTCGACCGCGCCCTGGCTGGTCCAGGCCACGTTTGGCAGCAGCGGGAAGATGCCGGCCAGGTTCAGGCCGTGTGGCTTGACCAGGCGATGGCTCAGCAGGTGCAACTTGAGGTAGGCCTCAGGGGTGGACGACAGCTGGGCGTCTTCAGCCAGCAAGGTGGCAACCAGCGGCTTGTGGCTCTCGGCCAGGCGGGTCAGCAGGGCAGCCTGGGCAGCGTCGACGCTTTTCAGCGCTTCAGCCAGTTGCGAGGCCTGTGCGGTGCTGAACGCGATGGCCTGATTGCCTTCGGTGTAGCCCAGGATCGGTGCGATAGCGGCGAGGACTTCAGCCGATGGCTTGAGTACCGGGGCGGCGTAGAACACTTCCAGCCATGCGCCTTGACGGTTTTGAGTGCCGACGCCGAAGGCCAGGCTGAACAAGGTAGTGGACATGTGTATACCTCTAACAAAATTGAACGGGCTGCTTACTTGAGCGCGGCCACGTAGATATCTGGCTTGAAGCCAATCAGGGTTCGGTCACCGAGATCGAGCACCGGGCGCTTGATCATCGAAGGTTGTGCGAGCATCAGTTCGATGGCTTTCGACTGGTCGAGATCGGCTTTGCGTTCGTCGTCGAGCTTGCGAAAGGTCGTGCCTGCACGGTTCAACACCACTTCCCAGCCGTGCTCGTTGCACCATTGGGTCAGGTGTTCACGGTCGATACCGACCGCTTTGTAATCATGAAAGTCATAGCTGACAGCGTGTTCATCGAGCCAGGTGCGCGCCTTTTTCATGGTGTCGCAGGCTTTGATGCCGAAAAGGTGCAACGTTTTGCTTGAAACGGTCAAGGAATTGCCCCCTTTGCAGGTGCTGGAATTGAAAGGTGACGGATTATGCCATGGCCGGACGGTTTCGCGGCGGCTGTGGTTGTCATGTCCGCGCAAAACCTGTGGGAGCGAGCCTGCTCGCGATCGCGGTGGCTCATAGACAGCGATGTCGGCTGTGATGCCGCCATCGCGAGCAGGCTCGCTCCCACAGGGATTGCGGTGTTTCAAGGCGTTCGGTGCAGTGCGACATAGGTGCAAGGGCCACCGGTAGTCTAAGCGGCTAATATGGCACTTCGATGCTGTCGACTGGCCTGGAACCACGCTTTATGCAAACCGCTTACACCGTCCTGATCCTGTTGATGCTGGTCGGCGTTTCGCGCCTGATCGGACGGGTGATTCCGCTGCCGTTGCCGTTGGTGCAGATTGCCGCTGGGGCCTTGCTTGCCTGGCCGACGCTCGGCCTCCATGTAGCCCTCGATCCCGAACTGTTCCTGTTTCTGTTCCTGCCGCCGTTACTGTTCTCCGACGGCTGGCGCATGCCCAAGCGCGAATTCTGGCACCTGCGCGGCCCGATCCTGACGCTGGCAGTGGGGTTGGTGCTGTTCACGGTGGTCGGCGCCGGCTATTTCATTCATTGGCTGCTGCCCGGTGTACCGTTGCCGGTGGCGTTTGCCCTGGCGGCCGTGCTGTCGCCGACGGATGCGGTGGCAGTGTCGGCCATTTCCCGCAATCGACTGCCGACCCCGTTGATGCACATCTTGCAGGGCGAGGCGCTGATGAACGACGCCTCAGGCCTGGTGACGTTCAAGTTTGCCCTGGTGGCGGCGGTGACCGGCGTGTTCTCGCTGGCCAATGCCAGCCTGACGTTTGTGCTGGTCGCGGTGGGTGGCCTGGCCGTCGGGGTGGTCTTGAGCTGGCTGGTCGGCCGTCTGCGGGCGTGGATGATCGCGCGGGGCTGGGATGATCCGGCGACGCACGTGGTGTTCATGTTGCTGCTGCCGTTTGCGGCCTACGTGCTGGCCGAGCGTATGGAAGTGTCGGGCATCCTCTCGGCGGTGGCGGCGGGGATGATGCAGAGCTGGCTCGATCTGCTGCCGCGCCAGACCAATACACGCTTGCTCAATCGAAGTGTCTGGTCGCTGCTGGAGTTCGCGTTCAACGGTTTGATCTTCCTGCTGTTGGGTTTGCAGTTGCCGGACATCATCAAGGCGGTGGCCAGTCACGAAACTTCGCTTTGGCCGACGTTGCTGTATCGCGGGCTGGACGTGGTGGCGATTTTCCTGGTGCTGCTGGTTTTGCGGTTAGTCTGGGTGCAGAGCATCTGGCGGCTGTCCATCCTGCTGCGGCGCTGGCGCGGCAAGGCTGAGATAACCCGAGTGCCCAGCGCGCGTTCCTGCTGGTTGCTGACCGTCGGCGGCGTGCGCGGCGCGGTGACGCTGGCGGGTGTGATGTCGGTGCCGATGTTGATGGGCTCCGATGCATTTCCCGAACGCGACTTGCTGATCTTTATTGCCGCCGGGGTGATTCTGCTGTCGTTGATTGCGGCCTGCATCGCGCTGCCACTTTTGTTGCGTGGCATCGAAGCCAGCCCGGACGACAAGCGGCGTAATGAAGTGCGCGACGCCTGGCGCAAGACCGCTGAGGCGGCCATTCATGCGCTTGAGACAGAAGAGGTCAACCCACAGGACGCCGCCCAGTCCGCGCTGGCCGCTGAACTCAAGGCGCGGATCATGTCCGAGTATCGCCACCAGTTGGAGGTGTTCAACGATTCCGCTGAAGCTCAGGCCCTGGCCTTTCAGATGGACCTGCTGGAACGGCGTTTGCGCTTGAAGGCGCTGCGGGCGCAGCGCCTGGAGTTGTATAGCCTCAGTCGTCATCACCAGATTGGTGATGACGTGTTGCGTGAGGTGTTGGGGGAACTGGATCTGAGTGAGGCCAAGCTTGGAGCGGTGAAATAATAATGAGCGTGTTTTCATTGTTGCATTGCGGCGTACATGGAAGATGTATTGAAAGTAACAGTTATCAAGAATCGATTTTTTTGGGGGGGGCTTCGGAGTGTTTTTTAATTGGATTTGCCAATGAATGGTGCCTTTATTGTGTTGAATAGTTCAATCAGTGCGTGTGGTATGTATGTTGTCCTTTGAGGATAAATCTTGCGAATTGCATTCATGTCATTCTTGCTCAGTGTGAAGTTTCCTGGGTGGCTCCAGTTGTTTAGGGTGAGTGTGCTATCAATTTTGTAGTGCATGACTGACAATGGGTCGTAATCACCATAGATATGATCTGTATAGCGAGGTAATGGCAGGACTTGTAAGTCAACGTTATCACGCTCCCAGTCGCTTTTTTCTTTATACCAGGCGTAGACTTTTTCCAGATCCCAAGGAATGTCCGCATCGGGATGTTGATGTTCATGGCGGAGGCCGAGTGCGTGACCAAATTCATGTAATACAAAGCGTTCAAATTCATCATGTTCTAAAGCTACTCCGATTTTCATAGTGGGTTCTTCAGGGGGGCAGGTCAGTGCATCTGTGCCGAGAAAGGAGTAGGAATCGCCGGTTTGGTTTGGCTCGATTTTTATACGAATGTCCCCCGCAGTACCTGAAATGAATTCAAATTTTAAATTGGCATGCGCTAACCATTTGTTCGCGATGTTTTTTACAATGTCGATGGTTTTCTGGTTTTCGTCGTACATGGCTATTTTCAGGGTGCGCCCAGGCTCCCAGAAGGCAGTATGTATGGCGACGCTTCTCTTGGTGCGTCCGGAAGTGTTGGACTTGACATTATCGCTGCGTTCATTGATTGCGGCCTCATAGGAGGCAACTGGATCAATGCTTCTAAGGATGCTGCAAACTTCATTTTTCATAGGGGGACGTCCATGTCTTTTATCGGTTGTGGTTTGTTGATAAAGAGATTTGTTGGTTTTATTTATTTGCGCATTGTTGGAGTGGTAAAGACTTTTGATATGTTTTTCGTATGAGTCGCCGATCATACTGGCTGAGAGTTGCTGCTCTTCTCTGCGTTCCAATTGTCGGTGGTAGGTTAGCTTTGCGTGATTTTGAGTGTGGTATTGCCGCTCTCTTTCTCGAAGTTTTAATCTGGTCAATAGACTGGTTTCGAGTTGGAGACTATTTAAATTAGAGCCACGCTGTAAAGTTACTGCTTGTTAGATGTTGTTGCTGGTGGGCGGCCTGTACTGCGTTGCACAGTACAGGCCTTGTTAGTGTCAGTTGCGGCGGGTTATGAAGTCGCGAATACGTTCTGCCGCTTCAAGGCATTCGGATAATGGCGCAACCAGTGCCATGCGTACTCGGCCTGCACCTGGATTCAAACCATCAACATCGCGGGACAGGTAAGAGCCCGGTACCACGGTCACGTGCTCCTGCTCGAACAGGTCGCGACAGAACGCTGCGTCGTCACCGGCCACATTCGGCCACAGGTAGAAGCTGCCATCCGGCCGCTGTACGTCCATGACCGGGCTGAGGATTTCCAGTACCGCATCAAATTTCTCGCGATACAGCGCTCGGTTGGCGCGTACGTGCACTTCGTCATTCCACGCAGCAACGCTGGCCAGTTGGGTTTGAACCGGCATCGCGCAGCCGTGGTAGGTACGGTAGAGCAGGAAGCCCTTGAGGATGTCGGCGTCACCGGCGACAAAACCTGAACGCAGGCCTGGCAGGTTCGAACGCTTGGACAGGCTGTGGAACACCACGCAACGCTTGAAGTCCTTGCGACCCAGTTCCGCGCAGGCGCTGAGCAGGCCTGGTGGCGGAGTTTGTTCGTCGAAGTACAGCTCGCTGTAGCACTCATCGGCGGCAATCACGAAGTCGTATTCGTCGGCCAGGGCGATCAGCTTTTTCAGGGTTTGCACCGGAATCAAGGCGCCGGTCGGGTTGCCTGGCGAGCACAGGAACAGGATCTGGCAGCGTTTCCAGATGTCCGGCGACACGGCATCGAAATCCGGGTTGAAGCCGTTTTCGTCCAGGCATGGCAGGTAATGCGGCTTGGCCCCGGCGAGGAAAGCCGCGCCTTCGTAGATCTGGTAGAACGGGTTCGGGCTGACCACCAGCGCGTCATCGCCACGGTTGACCACGGTCTGGGTGAAGGCGAACAGCGCTTCACGGGTGCCGTTGACCGGCAGCACGTTGCGCGCCGGGTCGATCCAGCCTTTGGGTACATCGAAGCGACGCTCGCACCATGCAGCGATGGCTTCACGCAGCTCCGGGATACCGAGGGTGGTCGGGTACACCGCCATTTTTTCCAGATTGCTGGCCAGGGCCTCGGCGACAAAACTTGGCGAACGGTGTTTCGGCTCGCCGATGGACAGCGCGATCGGACGCTTGTCCGGGTTGGGCGTCACGCTGCCGAGCAGGGCGCGGAGTTTCTCGAACGGGTAGGGCTGGAGCTGGGACAGAGCGTTGTTCATCGGGGGCCTCTTTCAATGTGGAAGCTAACTAATGTGGTGAGGGGGCTTGTCGGAACGCCGAACCGCCCCGTTCGGCTGCGAAGCAGTCGTAAAACCATCATGTGCGCTGTATCTGATACATCGCGTTAGCTGGTTTTGGGGCCGCTTCGCGACCCAACGGGGGCAAGCCCCCTCACCACAGAAGGTTCATTTCCACAGGGGGAAATGTGTTGATTCAGATGCTGATGCGCGACAGTTTGATATCGGGTTCCTGGTTGACACTCAGTTGTTCGACGATCGCATCCTGCAGGCGGCTGCACAGCAGCGGGTCCGACAACGGCTGGTTGTTGGCGTCGGTGATGAAGAACACGTCTTCCACGCGCTCGCCGAGGGTGGCGATCTTGGCGTTCTGCAACGACAGGTCGAACTCCAGGAAGATCGTGCCAATCCGCGCCAGCAGGCCCGGGCGGTCGGGGGCCGTGAGCTCCAGCACCGTCACCGGGCGCTGGGCGTCGTTGTGGATCGTCACTTGTGGCGCAAAGGCGAAATGCTTGAGCTGACGCGGCACCCGGCGCTGGATGATGGTCGGGTAGTCGTCCGGGTTGCGCAGGGCTTCGGTCAGACCCTCGCGGATCTGTTTGACCCGCGCCGGATTATCGCCAATCGAATCGCCGTCGGTGTCGAGCACGATATAGGTGTCGAGGGTGAACTGGCTGCTGGAGGTGATGACCCGGGCGTCGTGAATGTTCAGGTTGAGCTGGTCCATTGCGGCTACGGTCACGGCAAAGAAGTCGTGCTGGTCCGGGGCATAGATGAAAATCTGCGTGCCACCTTCGAACTCGCGCTGGGTGGTTTCCTTGATCAGCACCAGTGGCCCGCCGTCGGCCGGTTGCTGGAGGATCGCGTCACTGTGCCAGGCGACATCGCCGGCGGTGTGGCGCAGGAAATAGTCATCACCCAACTGCGCCCATAACTGCTCCACATCGTCCGGGTCGGTGCCGCCGCGCACCAGGATATCCAGGGCGGCGCTCTGGGTCTGGCGGATCTGCTCTTCGCGATCCACCCGGTTTTCCAGGCCGCGACGCAGGGCGCGCTTGGTCTCGGTGTAGAGCTGGCGCAGCAGGCTGGCGCGCCAGGAATTCCACAGGGTCGGGTTGGTGGCGTTGATGTCGGAGACGGTCAGCACATAGAGGTAGTCGAGGCGGGTTTCGTCACCGACGATCTGGGCGAAATCGTGGATCACCTGCGGGTCGGACAAATCCTTGCGCTGGGCGGTGGTCGACATCATCAGGTGGTTTTGCACCAGCCACACGATCAGGCGGCTGTCCCACGTGGGCAGTTGATGACGCTGGCAAAAGGCCTCGGCATCCACGGCGCCGATGTCCGAGTGATCGCCATGCCGGCCTTTGCCGATGTCGTGGTACAGGCCGGCCATGTAGATCAGCTCGGGCTTGGGCAGCTTGCCCATGACTTTGCTGGCCAGCGGGAATTTTTCCGACACCTGGGTGTACTGCAACTTACGCAGATGTTTGATCAGGTTCAGGGTGTGGGCATCGACCGTATAGATGTGGAACAGGTCGTGTTGCATCTGCCCGACGATAAAACCGAATTCGGGCAGATAGCGCCCCAGGATGCCGTAACGGTTCATTCGCCGCAGGTTGCGGTGGATGCCGATCTTGCATTTGAACAATTCGATAAACAGGCTGGTATTGCGAATGTCGTTGCGGAAGTCGTCGTCGATCAGGTGGCGGTGTTCCCGCAGCAGGCGAATGGTGTCGGCGCGCACGCCTTTGATTTCCGGCTGCTGGGCCATCAGCACGAAGATTTCGAGCATGGCGAACGGGGTGCGGCGGAAGACGTTGTTGTTGCGTGCCTCGATATAACCGTCATGCAGCTGGAAGCGCGAGTTGATCGGCTGCGGTGGGGCTTCGTCTTCCGGTGCGAGGATCACTTCCTCGAAGTGCTGGATGATCAGGTCGCTGAGCTGGGCGATGCTCATCACCACCCGATAATACTGCTGCATGAAATTTTCGATGGCTTGCTTGGCATCGTCGCCTTTGAAGCCCAGCAGCCCGGCAATGGTGCGCTGGTGATCGAACAGCAGGCGGTCTTCGGAGCGGCCGGCCAGCATGTGCAGGGCATAGCGAACCTTCCACAGGAACTCCTGGGAAGAGGCGAGCAGGGCATTTTCGCTCTCGACCAGGAATCCTTCGCCAGCCAGTGCCCGCAGGTTCAGGGT
The DNA here is from genome assembly GCF_056402255.1 of Pseudomonas sp. P4_B4. Classification (NCBI taxonomy): domain Bacteria; kingdom Pseudomonadati; phylum Pseudomonadota; class Gammaproteobacteria; order Pseudomonadales; family Pseudomonadaceae; genus Pseudomonas; species Pseudomonas sp. P4_B4. Next base: position 117,587 of record NZ_JBFUHS010000005.1, on the reverse strand, counting down.
GCCGTACTCGCGACGGGCCACCCACAGAATCGTCTGGATATCCCGCAGGCCGCCGGGTGAGCCTTTGACGTTGGGTTCCAGGTTGTATTCGGTGTCGTTGTACTTGTGGTGACGGGCCTTTTGTTCGGCACGCTTGGCCAGGAAGAAGTCCTTGCTCGGCCACATGTGCGCGGTGCTGGTTACGTCCAGCATGCGCTGGCGCAAATGCTCGGGGCCGGCAATGGTGCGGCTTTCCATCAGGTTGGTGACGACTGTCAGGTCGGCACGGGCCTCGACGGCGCACTCCTCGACTGAGCGAACACTCTGACCGACCTCCAGGCCGATGTCCCACAACAGCGTCAGAAAACGCTCGATGGAATCGCGGAAAACTTCGTGGTCGGCGCTGTCCAGCAGGATCAGCAAGTCGATATCGGAATAAGGGTGCAGTTCGCCACGGCCGTAGCCGCCGACCGCGACCAGCGCGATGTCGGCGTCCTCGCTCCAGCTGAACTGCTCCCAAGCCTTTTGCAGGATGTTATCGACGAACCAGGCGCGATCCTCGATCAGCCGGCGAATGTCCCGGCCGCTGCGAAATCGAGCGTCGAGCACCTCGCGGGCCTGGCGGATCGCCTTCTTGAAGGCCGCGATCGGGCTTGCCTTCAGGGCCAGTTCAGCCTGGAACTGGCCTCGGTCGAAGAGTTCGGGATCCACCTGCGGCATCGATTGGCTTTCCTTTCTATGGGCGAGGTTCGGTGGCGGGATCAGGCCGAAACGCGAGGGATGGTGTCATCACTGCGCAGGGTGAAGATCTCGTAACCGGTTTCGGTCACCAGCAGGGTGTGTTCCCACTGTGCCGAGAGCTTGCGGTCCTTGGTGATCGCGGTCCAGCCGTCGCCCAGTACCTTGGTGTCGGCACGGCCCTGGTTGATCATCGGCTCGATGGTGAAGGTCATGCCGGCCTTGAGTTCCATGCCGGTGCCAGCGCGGCCGTAGTGCAGGACCTGCGGCTCTTCGTGGAATACCTTGCCGATACCATGGCCGCAGAATTCGCGAACCACCGAGAAGCCGTTCTTTTCCGCGTGCTTCTGGATGATTTCGCCGATGTCGCCCAGGCGGCAGCCGGGTTTGACGATCTCGATCGCCTTGTACATGCATTCCTGGGTCACCAGGGACAGGCGCTCGGCCCAGACCGGCACGTTGCCGACGTGGAACATGCGGCTGGTGTCGCCGTGGTAACCGTCCTTGATGACGGTGACGTCGATGTTCAGGGTGTCGCCATCCTTCAGCGGCTTATCGTTCGGGATGCCGTGACAGACCACATGGTTGATCGACGTGCAGATCGACTTCGGATAGCCCTTGTAGTTGAGCGGGGCAGGGATGGCTTTCTGCTCATTGACGATGTAGTCGTGGCAGATCTGGTTCAGTTGATCGGTGGTAACGCCCGGCTTGACATGTTCGGCAATCATTTCCAGCACATCGGCGGCCAGTTTGCCGGCGATACGCATTTTGGCGATATCCTCGGGGGTTTTGAGGGTGACGGTCATACAGGCTCTCTCTGCGCCAGGCGGCGCTTTCTAAACGGAAAGGGCGTTGCGCAATCGAACTTCGCGGCCCTGAAAAATGCGATTCTACCAGACGATCAGCGCAAATCTGCGTCTGTGTGCATCGCTTCTCTCTATAGAATGGTGCATTCTTGGCGGATTCCAAGGGATGGAGCAAAGCGCTCGCCAGGATTTCAGAATCCGGGTTCCGTTTTGCCCTGCCTTGTGATATAAAATGCGCCGCTTTCCGGGGATGTCCCGTAAAGCCTAAATCCACACACGTGTCGACACGATGACCTGGGTGCCTTCAGCTGATGCTGCTGGTTGGTCATTGGGATACGTGGAGGCCAAACCCGACTTATTAAGGAACTATCATGTCCCAAGTCAACATGCGCGATATGCTGAAGGCCGGTGTGCACTTCGGTCACCAGACCCGTTACTGGAACCCGAAAATGGGTAAGTACATTTTCGGCGCGCGTAACAAGATCCACATCATCAACCTTGAAAAAACCCTGCCAATGTTCAACGAAGCTCTGACTTTCGTAGAGCGCCTGGCCCAGGGCAAAAACAAGATTCTGTTCGTCGGCACCAAGCGTTCCGCTGGCAAGATCGTTGCTGAAGAAGCAGCACGTTGCGGTTCGCCGTACGTCGATCACCGCTGGTTGGGCGGCATGCTGACCAACTTCAAAACCATCCGTGCTTCCATCAAGCGTCTGCGTGACCTTGAAGTTCAAGCCGAAGACGGTACTTTCGCCAAGCTGACCAAGAAAGAAGCGCTGATGCGCACTCGTGACCTGGAAAAGCTGGATCGTTCCCTGGGTGGTATCAAGGACATGGGCGGTCTGCCAGACGCTCTGTTCGTTATCGACGTTGATCACGAGCGCATCGCGATCACCGAAGCCAACAAGCTGGGTATCCCGGTTATCGGCGTAGTCGATACCAACAGCAGCCCGGAAGGCGTTGACTACATCATCCCAGGCAACGATGACGCAATCCGCGCTATCCAGCTGTACATGGGTTCGATGGCTGACGCTGTAATCCGCGGTCGCAACAACGTTGCCGGCGGCACCGTAGAGTTCGCAGCTGAAGAAACTCAGGCTGCAGCTGAGTAATTGACGCCTTGGCGTTGACTCAGTAAGCAAAAAGGGGGCTTGGCCCCCTTTTTGCCACCTCGAAAACCATTTGTTGGCGCCCACCGCTCTATCTGTAACGTGCGGCAGCTAACAAGGGTGGTTGGGGAAGAATTGATCGCCCGTTCGATCGGGTGGAATGGTTGAAAACCTATCCAAGAGGATTTTGAAATGGCAGAGATTACTGCAGCGTTGGTCAAAGAACTGCGCGAGCGTACTGGCGAAGGCATGATGGACTGCAAAAAGGCCTTGACCAAGGCTGGCGGCGACATCGAGAAAGCCATTGATGACATGCGTGCTTCGGGCGCCATCAAGGCTGCCAAGAAAGCCGGCAACGTTGCCGCTGAAGGCGCTATCGCCATCAAGGCTGACGACAAGGCAGCCGTGCTGCTGGAAGTCAACTCGCAGACCGACTTCCTGGCCCTGCAAGACGACTTCAAGAACTTCGTTGCTGCCAGCGTAGAAAAAGCCTTTGACGAAAAACTGACCGACGCAGCTCCGCTGATCGCCGCTCAGGAATCGGCTCGTGAAGCGCTGGTTGCCAAAGTAGGCGAGAACGTCAACATTCGTCGTCTGGTACGCGTAGAGGGTGACGTTGTCGGCACCTACCTGCACGGTAACAAGATCGGTGTTGCTGTTGTTCTCAAGGGCGGCGATGTTCAGCTGGCCAAAGAGATCGCCATGCACGTGGCGGCAAGCAACCCTGAGTTCCTGCTGCCATCGCAGGTTTCGCCAGAAGCCATCGAGCGTGAGAAGGGTGTTTTCCTGACCCTGAACGAAGACAAGATGAAAGGCAAGCCAGCGGAAATCGTCGAGAAGATGATCTCCGGCCGTATCACCAAGTTCCTGGCCGAAGCCAGCCTGGTCGAGCAAGCTTTCGTCATGAATCCGGAAGTCACCGTAGGTGCCCTGGCCAAGAAAGCCGGCGCTGAAATCGTTTCCTTCACTTACTTCAAGGTAGGCGAAGGCATCGAGAAGCCAGTGGACAACTTCGCAGAAGAAGTTGCTGCCCAGCTGGCTGCCGCCAAGCAATAAGACGGTTTTTGACTGTCGCCCAGAAGAGGCTGCCCGCTTACGCGCGCAGCCTCTTTTCAGATGGGGCACCAATTTTTAATTGGTTTCCTTTTGGAACTGGCTTACAAAGCCATGTTCCGATGGCGCTGAGGCAGCGCCAAGCTAGAGTGAGCGCCAGCTGTAAACAGCTCGCAAAGAATTTTTAAAATACGCCGCAGGAGAGATTCGCAATGGCTCAGCAGGGCAGTGGTTATCAGGCTCGCTATAAACGCATTCTACTCAAGCTTAGCGGCGAGGCCCTGATGGGCTCGGAAGAGTTCGGGATCGACCCGAAAGTTCTGGATCGCATGGCATTGGAAGTTGGCCAGCTGGTCGGCATCGGTGTTCAGGTCGGTCTGGTTATCGGTGGTGGCAACCTGTTCCGCGGTGAAGCACTGAGCAAGGCTGGCATGGACCGGGTCACCGGCGACCACATGGGCATGCTGGCCACTGTGATGAACGCCCTGGCCATGCGCGACGCCCTTGAGCGCGCCAACATTTCGGCCATCGTGATGTCCGCTATTTCCATGGTTGGCGTGACCGATCACTACGATCGTCGCAAGGCCATGCGTCACTTGAACTCCAAGGACGTGGTGATTTTCGCGGCCGGTACCGGTAACCCGTTCTTTACGACGGATTCGGCTGCCTGCCTGCGTGCAATCGAAATCGATGCCGATGTCGTGCTCAAGGCGACCAAGGTCGATGGCGTCTACACCGCTGACCCGTTCAAAGACCCGCATGCCGAGAAGTTCGATCATCTGACCTACGATGAAGTGCTGGATCGCAAGCTGGGTGTGATGGATCTGACGGCTATTTGCCTGTGCCGCGACCACAAGATGCCGCTACGCGTATTTAACATGAACAAGCCCGGCGCTCTGCTGAACATCGTACATGGCGGCGCTGAAGGAACCCTGATCGAGGAAGGCCAACAATGATCAACGAAATCAAGAAAGACGCTCAAGAGCGCATGCAGAAGTCCGTGGAGTCGCTGGCGCACAACTTCGGCCGCATTCGTACCGGCCAGGCGCACCCGAGCATCCTGGAAGGCGTGATGGTGCCGTACTACGGCTCTGACACCCCGATCAAGCAAGTGGCCAACATCACCGTCAAAGACGCCCGTACCCTGCAAGTCGTTGCTTTCGAGCGCAACATGCTGGGCGCCGTCGACAAGGCGATCGGTAGCGCGGGTCTGAACCTGAACCCGACCAACCTCGGCGAGCTGCTGTTGATCTCCATGCCTGCCCTGACCGAAGAAACCCGCAAGGGCTTCACCAAGCAGGCTCGTGACGTCGCTGAAGATGCCCGTGTTGCCGTACGCAACATCCGTCGTGATGCCAACAGCCAGCTCAAGGATCTGGTCAAGGAAAAAGAGATCAGCGAAGACGAAGAGCGTCGTGCGACTGGCGAGATCGACGATCTGACCAAGAAGTTCGTGGCTAAAATCGACGCGGATCTGGCGCAGAAAGAAAAAGACCTGATGGCCGTATAAGGGTCGCGTTTTCATGGATAAGACAAAGCAGACTGCACCTTCCGCGGTGCCGCGCCATGTCGCGATCATCATGGATGGTAACAATCGTTGGGCGAAAAAGCGCTTTATGCCGGGTGTCGCCGGGCATAAAGCGGGCGTGGATGCGGTGCGTGCGGTTATTGAGGTTTGTTCCGAGGCCAAAGTCGAAGTGCTGACCTTGTTCGCCTTTTCCAGCGAGAACTGGCAACGTCCGGCCGATGAGGTCAGCGCTTTGATGGATCTGTTCTTCAGGGCGCTACGTCGTGAGGCCAAGCGCCTCAACGATAACAACATCAGCCTGCGCATCATTGGTGACCGCTCGCGTTTTCATCCCGAGCTGCAGGCCGCCATGCGTGAAGCGGAAGCCATGACGGTTGGCGCCAATCGTTTTGTGCTGCAGATCGCCGCCAATTACGGCGGTCAGTGGGATATCGCGCAAGCTGCGCAACGACTGGCGCGAGAAGTTCAGGCCGGACACTTGCGTCCGGAAGACATCACACCTGATCTGCTGCAGACCTGTCTGGTCACAGGCGACCTGCCGTTGCCAGACCTGTGTATCCGTACCGGTGGTGAGCGCCGCATCAGCAACTTCCTGCTCTGGCAGCTGGCCTATGCCGAGTTGTATTTCTCCGACCTGTTCTGGCCGGACTTCAAACACGATGCCATGCGCAATGCGCTGGCCGATTTCGCTTCCCGCCAGCGCCGCTTCGGTAAAACGAGCGAGCAGGTCGAGGCTGGAGCCCGGGTTTAATGCTTAAACAACGCATCATCACCGCACTGATCCTGCTGCCGATTGCCCTGTGCGGGTTTTTCCTGCTTGAAGGTTCCGGTTTTGCACTGTTCATCGGGCTGGTCGTAACCCTTGGTGCCTGGGAGTGGGCGCGTCTGGCGGGTTTCGCCGGTCAGGCGTTCCGCGTCGGCTATGCCGCCGCGGTCGCTTTGGCGCTGTTCCTCATGCACATCCTGCCCGGCCTCGCGCCTTGGGTGTTGGGCGCTTCGGTGCTGTGGTGGGCGGTGGCGACGTATCTGGTGCTGACCTACCCGCGTTCGAGCGAGCATTGGTCCAATGCGGCGACCAAATTGGTGATCGGTCTGTTGATTCTCCTGCCGGCCTGGCAAGGTCTGGTCGAAATCAAAAAGCATGAAACCGGCAACGGCAACCTGCTGATTTTGGCCGTGATGGTGCTGGTCTGGGGTGCCGATATTGGCGCCTACTTCTCCGGTCGTGCTTTCGGCAAGCGCAAGCTCGCACCGCAGGTCAGTCCGGGCAAAAGCTGGGAAGGCGTTTACGGTGGTCTGGCGCTGAGCCTGGTGATTACCACAATCGTTGCTCTGGTACGCGACTGGACGGTGGCTGAGCTACTCAAGGGGCTGATCGGCGCTGCGCTTATCGTGTTTGTCTCGGTGGTGGGTGATCTCACTGAAAGCATGTTCAAGCGTCAATCCGGGATCAAGGACAGCAGCAACCTGCTTCCGGGTCACGGCGGCGTGCTGGATCGTATCGACAGCCTGACGGCGGCGATTCCGGTGTTTGCCGTGCTGCTGTGGATGGCGGCGCCATGAGTCGCGCGCAACAGATTACCGTTCTGGGTGCGACCGGCTCGATTGGCCTGAGTACGCTCGACGTCATTGCTCGCCATCCTGACCGTTATCAGGTCTTTGCCTTGACTGGCTTCACTCGCTTGAGTGAATTGCTGGCGTTATGCGTGCGACATGTCCCGCGATTTGCTGTGGTGCCTGAGGTTGCTGCTGCCCGCACCTTGCAGGATGAATTGCGCGCGGCGGGGCTTTCGACCCGTGTTCTGGTGGGGGAGGAAGGTTTGTGTCAGGTCGCTTCCGATCCGGAAGTCGATACGGTCATGGCGGCCATCGTCGGTGCGGCGGGATTGCGCCCGACACTGGCAGCGGTCGAGGCTGGCAAGAAGATCCTCCTGGCCAATAAAGAAGCGCTGGTCATGTCCGGTGCGTTGTTTATGCAGGCGGTGCGCAACAGCGGTTCGGTGTTACTGCCGATCGATAGCGAGCACAACGCGATTTTTCAGTGCATGCCGCTCGATTATGCCCGTGGCCTTGAGGCGGTCGGTGTACGTCGGATTTTGCTGACGGCCTCCGGTGGTCCGTTTCGACAGACGCCAATGGCTGAACTGGCACATGTTTCTCCCGATCAGGCGTGTGCTCACCCGAACTGGTCAATGGGGCGAAAAATCTCCGTTGACTCGGCCAGCATGATGAACAAGGGGCTTGAGTTGATCGAAGCCTGCTGGCTGTTCGATGCCAGGCCATCCCAGGTCGAGGTGGTGATTCACCCGCAAAGTGTGATCCATTCGCTGGTCGACTATGTCGATGGTTCTGTCTTGGCGCAGTTGGGGAATCCGGACATGCGCACGCCCATCGCCAATGCCCTGGCCTGGCCTGAGCGGATTGATTCGGGTGTGGCACCGCTGGATCTGTTCGCCATTGCGCGCCTGGATTTCCAAGCGCCCGATGAAGAGCGTTTCCCGTGCCTGCGTCTGGCTCGTCAGGCAGCCGAAGCGGGTAATAGCGCGCCGGCCATGCTCAATGCGGCGAACGAAGTGGCAGTGGCGGCATTTCTCGACGAACGGGTTCGTTACCCGGAAATCGCGAGTATCATCGAGGAAGTACTGAATCTGGAGCCCGTAGTGGCAGTGGATGACCTCGATGCAGTGTTCACGGCAGACGCGAAGGCGCGATTGCTGGCTGGACAATGGTTGAGTCGTCACGGGCGGTAAATGCTGCGGATAGTCGAGCCAGGCAGCAGCGGATAGGAATGCGGAGAAAGTAGATGAGCGCGCTCTATATGATTGTCGGCACCCTGGTCGCTCTGGGTGTGCTGGTTACCTTCCACGAGTTCGGCCATTTTTGGGTCGCGCGTCGCTGTGGGGTCAAAGTGCTGCGCTTCTCCGTAGGCTTCGGCATGCCTTTGCTGCGCTGGCACGACAAGCAAGGTACCGAATTTGTCGTCGCGGCGATCCCGTTGGGTGGCTACGTCAAAATGCTCGACGAGCGCGAGGGGGAAGTGCCACTCGATCAGCTCGACCAGGCATTCAATCGCAAATCCGTTCGTCAGCGCGTTGCCATCGTAGCGGCAGGGCCGATAGCCAACTTCCTGCTGGCATTGGTGTTCTTCTGGGTATTGGCAATGCTCGGCAGTGAGCAGGTGCGTCCGGTCATCGGGGCTGTCGAGTCTGGCAGTATCGCGGCCAGGGCGGGATTGAGCCCCGGCCAGGAAATCGTGGCCATTGATGGCGAGGCGACTTCCGGCTGGGCAGCGGTGAATCTGCAACTGGTTCGTCGCTTGGGCGAAAGCGGTTCGTTGCAGATATTGGTTCGCGAGCAAGGCTCCACAGCCGATTCTCCTCGTGAACTTGCGCTGGATAAATGGCTCAAAGGGGCTGACGAGCCTGACCCTATCCATTCGTTGGGGATTCGTCCGTGGCGTCCGGCATTGCCGCCTGTCCTGGCCGAGCTCGATCCAAAGGGCCCGGCTCAGGCTGCCGGCCTGAAGACCGGTGACCGGTTGCTGGCGCTCGATGGTCGTACGCTGGATGAATGGCAGCAGGTCGTCGATACCGTCCGTATGCATCCTGATACCAAAATCATGCTGCGGGTTGAGCGCGACGGTGCTCAAATCGACGTCCCGGTGACGCTGGCCGCTCGCGGCGAGCGCAAGTCACCCAGCGGATACCTGGGGGCGGGGGTGAAGGCTGTCGATTGGCCGCCGGAGATGATCCGCGAGGTCAGTTACGGGCCGTTGGCAGCGATTGGCGAGGGGGCTCGACGCACCTGGACCATGAGCGTGCTGACCCTCGATTCGCTGAAGAAAATGTTGTTCGGTGAGCTCTCGGTAAAAAACTTGAGTGGACCGATAACCATTGCTAAAGTGGCGGGCGCTTCGGCCCAGTCGGGTGTTGCTGATTTCCTGAATTTCCTTGCTTATCTGAGTATTAGCCTGGGCGTTCTGAATTTGTTGCCCATTCCGGTACTGGATGGGGGGCATTTATTGTTTTATCTGATCGAGTGGGCGCGTGGTCGTCCCTTGTCGGATCGGGTGCAAGGTTGGGGGATACAGATCGGTATCAGTTTGGTGATCGGGGTGATGTTGCTTGCACTGGTCAATGATCTGGGTCGACTGTAACGCTTCGCTGAATTGCGAATCTGCCGCATTTTGCGGCAGTTTGTTTATTGCCAGTTGGAATAAGAAAGGACTTCATGAAACGTCTGCTGCTAACTGCGGTTCTCACCGTATTGATGATCGCCGAAGTTCACGCCGAGTCCTTCACTATCTCTGATATTCGCGTCAATGGCCTCCAGCGGGTCTCCGCGGGTAGCGTCTTTGGTGCTTTGCCGTTGAACGTCGGTGAACAGGCGGATGATCGTCGCCTGGTGGAATCCACTCGTGCGTTGTTCAAAACCGGTTTCTTTCAAGATATCCAGCTGGGCCGTGATGGCAACGTCCTGGTCATCACTGTAGTCGAGCGCCCGTCGGTCGCCAGTATCGAGATCGAAGGCAACAAGGCGATCTCTACCGAAGACCTGATGAAAGGCCTCAAGCAATCCGGTCTGGCCGAAGGCGAGATCTTCCAGCGTGCCACCCTTGAAGGTGTGCGTAACGAACTGCAGCGCCAGTACGTCGCCCAGGGTCGCTACTCGGCTACCGTCGATACCGAAGTGGTGCCACAGCCGCGTAACCGCGTCGGCCTGAAGGTCAACATCAACGAAGGCACCGTTGCCGCTATCCAGCACATCAACGTGGTGGGTAACACGGTTTTCCCTGATGAAGATCTGATCGACCTGTTCGAACTCAAGACCACCAACTGGTTGTCGTTCTTCAAGAACGACGACAAGTACGCCCGTGAAAAACTGTCCGGTGACCTGGAACGTCTGCGTTCCTACTACCTGGACCGTGGCTACATCAACATGGATATCGCTTCGACCCAGGTTTCCATTACCCCGGACAAGAAGCACGTCTACATCACCGTCAACGTCAACGAAGGCGAGAAGTACACCGTTCGTGACGTCAAGCTCAGCGGTGACCTGAAAGTCCCTGAAGACCAGGTCAAGTCCCTGCTGCTGGTGCAAAAAGGCCAGGTGTTCTCGCGCAAGCTGATGACCACCACCTCCGAACTGATCACCCGTCGCCTGGGTAACGAAGGTTATACCTTCGCCAACGTCAACGGCGTGCCTCAACCGCACGATGAAGATCACACCGTAGACATCCTGTTTGCAGTCGATCCGGGCAAGCGTGCTTACGTGAACCGCATCAACTTCCGTGGCAACACCAAGTCCGAAGACGAAGTGCTGCGTCGTGAAATGCGTCAGATGGAAGGCGGCTGGGCTTCGACCTACCTGATCGACCAGTCCAAGACCCGTCTGGAACGACTGGGCTTCTTCAAGGAAGTCAATGTCGAGACCCCGGCCGTGCCGGGTGTCGATGACCAGGTGGACGTCAACTACAGCGTTGAAGAACAAGCCTCCGGTTCGATTACCGCCAGTGTCGGTTTCGCCCAGAGTGCCGGTCTGATCCTCGGTGGTTCGATCACTCAGAACAACTTCCTGGGTACCGGTAACAAGGTCAGCGTCGGCTTGACCAAAAGCCAATACCAGACGCGTTACAACTTTGGTTTTGTCGACCCCTACTGGACGGCTGATGGCGTGAGCCTGGGTTACAACGCCTTCTACCGCACCACCGACTACAACGACCTCGACGTCGATGTAGCGAGCTATGCCGTGGACAGCATGGGTGCTGGCGTGAGCGTCGGCTACCCGATCAGCGAGACTTCGCGTCTGACCTTCGGCCTGACTGCGCAACAGGACAAGATCAAGACCGGTCAATACACCGTCGACGAAATTTTCGACTTCGTTAACCGTGAAGGCGATCAGTACTTGAACTTCAAGGCTTCGGCCGGCTGGTCCGAATCCACCCTGAACAAAGGCGTATTGGCGACTCGTGGTCATTCTCAAAGCTTGACGGCGGAAGTCACCGTACCGGGTAGCGACCTGTCGTTCTTCAAGCTCGATTACCGTGGCCAGTTGTTCCAGCCACTGAGCGAAAACTACACCATGCGCCTGCACACCGAATTGGGTTATGGCGACGGTTATGGTTCGACCGATGGCTTGCCATTCTATGAAAACTACTATGCTGGTGGTTTCAACTCGGTTCGTGGCTTCAAGGACAGTACATTGGGGCCGCGTAGTACTCCGAGCCGCGGCGCACTCAGTACTGGCAACCCGGGTACTCTTGCTGACCCGGATCAGGATCCACTGCCGTTCGGTGGTAACGTCCTGATTCAAGGTGGTGCAGAGATTCTGTTCCCGCTGCCGTTCGTCAAGGATCAACGATCCCTGCGTACCTCGGTATTCTGGGATGTGGGTAACGTATTCGACTCCAAGTGCGAGCAGACGACCAATACCAACCCTGCGTCGAAGTCCAATACGCAGTGTAACGATGTCAGTCTGAGCAACCTGGCCAGTTCCGTCGGTGTGGGCGTGACATGGGTCACCGCGCTGGGTCCTCTGAGCTTTGCGTTGGCCATGCCAGTAAAAGAACCGGATAACGCTGAAACCCAGGTGTTCCAATTCTCTCTTGGCCAGACGTTCTAAGCGTCTGTCCCAAAATAACGACAATGGATTTTGTAGGAGTGCATCGTGCGTAAGTTGACTCAATTGGTTCTCCTGGCGACCGTACTGGTAGCAGGTCCGGCGTTCGCCGACATGAAAATTGCTGTTCTGAACTATCAGATGGCTTTGCTGGAGTCCGACGCGGCCAAGAAATACGCCGTGGATGCCGAGAAGAAGTTCGGTCCTCAGCTGACCAAGCTCAAGGCGCTGGAAACCAGCGCCAAGGGCATTCAGGACCGCCTGATGGCCGGTGGCGACAAAATGCAGCAGGGCGAGCGCGAGCGTCTGGAGCTTGAATTCAAGCAAAAGGCCCGTGACTTCCAGTTCCAGTCCAAGGAGCTGAATGAAGCCAAGGCCGTTGCCGATCGTGAAATGCTGAAGCAGCTCAAGCCGAAACTGGACAGCGCTGTGGAAGAAGTCATCAAGAAAGGTGCTTTTGACCTGGTCTTCGAGCGTGGCGCAGTGATTGATGTCAAGCCTCAGTACGACATCACTCGCCAGGTTATCGAGCGCATGAATCAGCTGAAGTAACCCATGACCGTGACCATTAAGCTCGGCCAGCTGGCCGAGTTCCTCGGTGCCACGCTACGTGGCGACCCCGAGAAAGCAATTACTGGGCTAGCCACCTTGCAGGAGGCTGGCCCAGCTCAGTTGAGCTTTCTTGCAAACCCCCAATACCGTAAGTACCTGGCAGGCAGTCAGGCTGCAGCCCTGTTGCTCAAAGCCGCTGACGCCGAAGGTCATTGCGGGGATGTGCTGGTGGTGCCGGATCCATACGCAGCCTACGCGCGTATTTCTCACCTGTTCGATCCCAAGCCCAAGGCGGCAGCCGGGATTCATCCGACGGCGGTGATCGCGGCGGATGCGGTTGTCGATCCAGCGGCGAGTATCGGCGCTTTTGTGGTGATCGAAAGCGGTGCGCAGGTTGCCGCCGGTACGACTGTCGGCGCGCATTGCTTCATTGGCGCTCGCAGCGTGGTGGGTGAGGGTGGCTGGCTCGCACCGCGTGTGACCTTGTATCACGACGTTCGCGTCGGCAAGCGGGTCGTCATTCAGTCCGGTGCGGTGCTTGGCGGCGAAGGCTTCGGCTTTGCCAATGAAAAAGGTATCTGGCAGAAAATCGCCCAGATCGGTGGTGTGCTGATCGGCGATGATGTTGAAATCGGCGTGAACACAGCTATAGATCGCGGTGCGTTGGCCGATACCATCATCGGTAACGGCGTGAAGCTCGATAACCAGATTCAGATTGCCCACAACGTTCAGGTAGGCGATCACACCGCCATGGCAGCGTGCGTCGGGATCTCCGGCAGCACCAAAATCGGCAAGCATTGCATGCTCGCCGGTGGCGTAGGCCTGGTGGGGCACATCGATATTTGTGACAACGTTTTCATTACCGGGATGACCATGGTGACCCACTCGATTACCGAGCCAGGGGCCTATTCTTCCGGTACGGCCATGCAACCGGCTGCCGAGTGGCGCAAAAGCGCGGCACGTATTCGTCAGCTCGATGACATCGCGCGACGTCTGCGCCAGCTGGAAAAGCAAGTAGGGGAAGTGACCCCTGACGGTAATGCTTCATCAGATGGCTGATACCATTTCCATATCAAGTGTGCACAGCCGCTAGACTGCCTCCTTGATTTGCTAGAGGGGTGCGCGTCAGTCGCGCGCTCCCAATCTTTACATAGGCTTCCCCCCGAAATGATGGACATCAACGAGATTCGCGAATACCTGCCTCACCGTTACCCGTTCCTGCTGGTGGACCGGGTAGTGGAGCTGGATGTTGAAGGCAAGCGCATTCGTGCCTACAAGAATGTCAGCATCAACGAACCGTTCTTCAACGGTCACTTCCCTGCGCATCCAATCATGCCGGGCGTATTGATCATCGAGGCAATGGCTCAGGCTGCCGGGATCCTTGGTTTCAAAATGCTCGACGTGAAACCGGCCGACGGCACCCTCTATTACTTCGTCGGTTCCGACAAGCTGCGCTTCCGCCAGCCGGTATTGCCGGGCGATCAGCTGATCCTTGAAGCCAAGTTCATCAGCTGCAAGCGTCAGATCTGGAAATTCGAATGCCAGGCTTCGGTCGATGGCAAGCCTGTCTGCTCGGCTGAAATCATCTGTGCGGAACGCAAACTATGAGTTTGATTGACCCTCGTGCAATCATCGATCCGACAGCCGTTCTGGCTGACGGCGTCGAGGTCGGCCCGTGGTCGATCGTCGGCGCAGGTGTGGAAATCGGCGAGGGGACAGTCATCGGGCCACACGTGATTCTCAAGGGCCCGACCCGAATTGGTAAGCACAATCGCATCTACCAGTTTTCCTCGGTGGGTGAAGACACGCCTGACCTGAAGTACAAGGGCGAGGAAACCCGCCTGGTGATTGGTGATCACAACGTCATCCGTGAAGGCGTGACGATTCACCGTGGCACCATCCAGGACCGTTCGGAAACGACCCTGGGCGATCACAACCTGATCATGGCGTATGCCCATATCGGCCACGACAGCGTTATCGGCAACCACTGCATCCTGGTCAACAACACCGCACTGGCGGGCCATGTGCATGTGGAAGACTGGGCAATCCTTTCCGGTTTTACCCTGGTTCACCAGTATTGCCACATTGGTGCCCACAGCTTCTCAGGCATGGGTACGGCGATCGGCAAGGATGTTCCTGCGTATGTCACGGTGTTCGGTAACCCCGCCGAAGCCCGTAGCATGAACTTCGAGGGCATGCGCCGTCGGGGTTTCAGCGAAGATGCGATCCACGCGCTGCGTCGTGCCTACAAGGTTGTGTACCGCCAGGGCCTGACCGTGGAACAGGCGCTCGTCGAACTGGCCGAGCCTTCTGCGCAGTTCCCGGAAGTAGCGGTGTTCCGCGACTCCATCCAGTCTTCGACCCGCGGCATCACCCGCTAATCATGGCCAATCTGCGTATTGCGCTGGTAGCGGGTGAGGCTTCCGGTGACATTCTGGGTGCGGGTCTCATGCGCGCGCTCAAGGCTCGTCACCCTGCTGTCGAGTTCATCGGTGTTGGTGGTCCGTTGATGCAGGCTGAAGGCCTGACCTCGTATTTCCCGATGGAACGTCTGTCCGTCATGGGTCTGGTGGAAGTCCTGGGCCGCCTGCGCGAGTTACTGGCGCGACGCAAGAAGCTGGTCGCCGACCTGATCGATGCGAAACCCGATGTGTTCATCGGTATCGATGCGCCGGACTTCAACCTCAATATCGAACTCAAGCTGCGCCAGGCCGGGATCAAGACCGTGCATTACGTCAGCCCGTCGGTCTGGGCCTGGCGACAGAAACGCGTGTTGAAGATTCGCGAAGGCTGCGACCTGATGCTCACGCTGTTTCCGTTCGAAGCCAAATTCTACGAAGAAAAGGGCGTGCCGGTGCGGTTCGTCGGCCATACCCTGGCCGATGCCATTCCACTCCAGGCCGATCGCGCTGCTGCGCGGGCCGAACTCGGTTTGCCCGACGGGCCGCTGGTGGCGTTGATGCCCGGCAGCCGTGGCGGTGAAGTCGGCCGGCTCGGCGCGTTGTTTCTCGACACAGCGCAGCGCCTGCGGGCATTGCGTCCGGGTGTGCGGTTTGTCATGCCTTGCGCCAGTGCGCAACGTCGCGCACAGCTCGAAGAACTGTTGGCCGGTCGCGATTTGCCGCTGACCCTGCTCGATGGGCAGTCTCACTTAGCCCTGGCAGCGTGCGATGCGGTGTTGATTGCCTCCGGTACCGCGACGCTTGAAGCGCTGCTGTACAAGCGACCGATGGTGGTCGCCTATCGCCTGGCGCCGCTGACGTTCTGGATTCTCAAACGCATGGTGAAAAGCCCCTACATTTCGTTACCGAACTTGTTGGCCCAGCGCCTGTTGGTGCCCGAATTGTTGCAGGACGATGCAACGGTCGAAGCGCTGGCCCAGACGTTGTCACCGTTGATCGAGGGCGGGGAAGAGCAGACCCGTGGCTTTGACGAAATTCACCGGACCCTGCGTCTGGATGCCTCCAACCAGGCTGCGGACGCAGTGCTGAACCTGATCGGCCAAGACAAATGAGTAAAACGAACATGCAGATGGGCCTGGATTTCACCTTGGTCGCTGAAATCGAAGACCTGGTTGCCGGCGTCGATGAAGTCGGTCGCGGTCCGCTCTGTGGCGCGGTGGTGACGGCGGCGGTGATCCTTGATCCGAACCGCCCGATCCTCGGCCTGAACGACTCGAAGAAACTCACCGAAGCCCGTCGCGAAAAACTCTACGACGAAATCTGCGAAAAAGCCCTGAGCTGGTGCATCGCTCGCGCCGAAGTCGAAGAAATCGACGAACTGAATATCCTGCACGCCACCATGCTGGCCATGCAGCGTGCGGTCGCCGGGCTGCATGTCCAGCCGAAGCTGGCGATGATCGACGGCAACCGTTGCCCGAAACTGCCAATGCGCTCAGAGGCCGTGGTCAAGGGCGATAGCAAGGTCCCCGCCATCGCCGCCGCATCGATTCTGGCCAAAGTGAGCCGTGATCGCGAAATGGCCGCCTTCGAATTGATCTACCCGGGCTACGGTATCGGCGGTCACAAAGGCTACCCGACCCCCGTTCATCTGGAAGCACTGGCACGGCTTGGGCCGACCCCGATTCACCGGCGCTCGTTTGCCCCGGTGCGGCTGGCGTATGAGGCGCGGGAAGGTCTCATCGAGAGTTAGTCGCGAGGCTGATTTTTTTTACCAAGGCCCGGTACAATCCGGGCCTTGTTGTCTTCATGTTTACAGACAGGATCACTATGCCGGCTTCATTCGTTCACCTACGCCTGCACACTGAATATTCCCTGGTCGACGGTCTGGTGCGGATCAAACCGCTGGTCAAGACCCTGGTCGGCATGAGCATGCCTGCCGTAGCGGTCACCGACCAGAACAACATGTGTTCCCTGGTCAAATTCTATAAAAACGCCATGGGTGCCGGGATCAAGCCGATCTGCGGCGCCGACCTGTGGCTGTCGAACAAGGATCCGGACAACCCGCTGAGCCGGATCAGCCTGCTGGTGATGAACGCCGAAGGCTATCGCAACCTTACCGAACTGATTTCCCGCGGCTTCATCGACGGTCAGCGCAATGGCGCGATCATCATCGAGCGCGAATGGGTTGCTGAAGCCAACTCGGGCTTGATCATGCTGTCGGCGGCCAAAGACGGCGAGATCGGCCAGGCCATGCTCAGCGGCAACCCCGCCGAGGCCGAAACCCTGGCCCGGGAATGGATGGAAGTGTTTCCGGATCGTTTCTACCTGGAAATCCAGCGCACCAACCGCCCCAACGATGAAGAGCAACTGCACGGTGCCGTGGCGCTGGCCGAGAAGCTCGGTGCGCCGCTGGTGGCGACCAATGATGTGCGTTTCATCAAGCAGGAAGATTTCGCCGCCCACGAAACCCGCGTCTGCATCGGTGAGGGCCGCGCCCTCGACGATCCGCGGCGTTCGAAGAATTACAGTGATCAGCAGTACCTCAAAAGCGCCGAGGAAATGGCCGAGCTGTTCAGCGACATTCCCGAAGCGCTGGAAAACACCGTCGAGATCGCCAAGCGCTGTAACATCGAAGTGAAGCTGGGCACGCACTTCCTGCCCAACTTCCCGATTCCCGATGGCATGACCATCGACGAGTACTTCCGCAAGGTGTCCTTCGACGGCCTGGAAGAGCGCCTTAGTGTTCTGCTGCCCAAAGACACCACCGAAGACTACGAGGCCAAGCGTCAGGTCTATGTCGATCGGTTGAATTTCGAGCTGGATATCATTATCCAGATGGGGTTCCCCGGTTACTTCCTGATCGTGATGGACTTTATCCAGTGGGCCAAGAGCAACGGCGTACCGGTGGGCCCTGGCCGTGGATCGGGTGCCGGATCGCTGGTGGCCTATGTACAGAAGATCACCGACCTCGACCCGCTGGAATATGACCTGCTGTTCGAACGATTCCTTAACCCGGAACGGGTATCCATGCCCGACTTCGACGTCGACTTCTGCATGGACGGTCGTGACCGGGTTATCGACTATGTGGCCGAGAAGTACGGCCGCAACGCGGTAAGCCAGATCATCACCTTCGGTTCCATGGCCGCCAAGGCCGTGGTCCGCGACGTGGCGCGGGTGCAGGGCAAGTCCTATGGCCTGGCGGATCGTCTGTCGAAGATGATTCCGTTCGAAGTCGGCATGACCCTGGAAAAGGCCTACGAGCAGGAAGAGATCCTGCGCGACTTCATCAAGGTCGATGAAGAGGCCGCGGAAATCTGGGAGATGGCCCGCAAGCTCGAAGGCGTTGTGCGTAACGTCGGCAAGCACGCCGGTGGTGTGGTGATCGCACCGACCAAGCTGACCGACTTCTCGCCGATCTATTGCGACGAGGCCGGTGACGGTCTGGTAACCCAGTTCGACAAGGATGACGTCGAGGCGGCTGGCCTGGTGAAGTTCGACTTCCTTGGCCTGCGGACCCTGACGATCATCGACTGGGCGCTGAAAACCATCAACCGCGACCGCGCCAAGGTCAACGAACCGCCGCTGGATATCGCGTTTATCCCGTTGGACGACAAACCGACTTACACACTGCTGCAAAAAGCCGAAACCACGGCGGTGTTCCAGCTCGAATCCCGGGGCATGAAGGAGCTGATCAAAAAGCTCAAGCCCGACTGCCTGGAAGACTTGATCGCACTGGTGGCACTGTTCCGTCCGGGTCCGCTGCAATCGGGCATGGTGGACGACTTCATCAACCGTAAGCACGGCCGCGCCGAGCTGGCGTATCCGCACTCGGACTTTCAGTACGAAGGCCTCAAACCGGTGCTGGCACCGACTTACGGCATCATCCTGTATCAGGAACAGGTGATGCAGATTGCCCAGGTCATGGCCGGTTACACCCTCGGTGGTGCGGACATGCTGCGTCGAGCCATGGGTAAGAAAAAACCCGAGGAAATGGCCAAGCAGCGCGGCGGCTTCATTGAAGGTTGCGCCACCAACAACATCGACGCGGACCTCGCCGGTAACATTTTTGACCTGGTGGAAAAGTTCGCCGGTTACGGCTTCAACAAATCCCACTCCGCCGCCTATGGCCTGGTGTCGTACCAGACCGCATGGCTGAAGGCGCACTACCCGGCGCCGTTCATGGCCGCGGTGCTCTCGGCGGATATGCACAACACCGACAAGGTCGTGACCTTGATCGAAGAAGTGCGGACCATGAAGCTGCGTCTCGACGCGCCGGACGTGAACACCTCCGAATTCAAGTTCACGGTGAACGACGAAGGCCGGATCATTTACGGCCTCGGTGCCATCAAGGGCGTGGGCGAAGGCCCGGTCGAGGCGATCACCGAAGCGCGCCTGGCCGGTCCGTTCAAGGATCTGTTCGATTTCTGCGCACGGGTCGACCTCAAGCGTATCAACAAGCGCACTCTCGACGGTTTGATCCGCAGCGGTGCCCTGGATCGCCTCGGGCCGTATTTCCACGATGAGCAGAAAGCCTACCAGGCCAATATCGACCGCAATCGCGCGGTGCTGTTGACCGCCATGGAAGAGGCGATCAAGGCGGCCGAACAGACCGCGCGCACCCAGGACAGCGGTCACTCCGACCTGTTTGGCGGTCTGTTTGTCGAAGAGGACGCTGACGTCTACGCCAATCACCGCAAGGCCAAGGAGCTGACCCTCAAGGAGCGCCTGAAAGGGGAGAAAGATACCCTTGGCCTGTACCTGACCGGTCACCCGATTGACGAATACGAAGGTGAAATCCGTCGCTTCGCTCGCCAGCGCATTATCGACCTGAAACCGGCGCGCGATACCCAGACCGTTGCCGGGATGATCATCGCCTTGCGGGTGATGAAGAACAAAAAGGGCGACAAGATGGGCTTCATCACCCTCGACGACCGCTCCGGACGGATCGAGGCCTCGCTGTTTTCCGAGGCGTTCCATTCCGCGCAGTCGCTGTTGCAGACCGACGCGATGGTGGTGGTCGAAGGCGAAGTCAGCAATGACGACTTCTCCGGTGGCCTGAAATTGCGGGTCAAGCGGGTGATGAGCATGGAGGATGCGCGCACCAATCTGGCCGAGAGCCTGCGCCTGAAGTTGCATGCCAAGGACCTCAAGGGCGATCAGCTACGCTGGCTGGGTGAACTGTTGAAGCGTCACCGCGGTGCTTGCCCGATCACCATGGACTACACCAGTCCCGATGCGAAGGCCTTGTTGCAGTTCGGCGAAGGCTGGCGAATCGATCCGGCGGATGCGTTGATTCAAGCCTTGCGTGACCAGTTCGGGCGAGACAACGTCTTCCTCCAATACCGTTGACCGGCAGGTGATATCAGAACGCCTGCCCGCAACCTGAATTTTTAATCTCGACCTCAACGCGCCTGTCCCTTAAGGTAGGGCGCGAATAGACAACCGGCCGGCCCAAGATCCCTTGGGACTCGACCCAAGACGGACGCCTATGAACCCGAATTTTCTAGATTTCGAACAGCCGATCGCCGACCTGCAAGCCAAGATCGAAGAGTTGCGCTTGGTCGGTAATGACAATTCGCTGAATATCGGCGATGAGATCTCCCGCCTGCAGGACAAGAGCAAAACGCTGACCGAAGACATCTTCGGCAAGCTGACCAGCTGGCAGATCGCACGTCTGGCGCGTCACCCGAAACGTCCGTATACCCTGGACTACATCGAACACATCTTCACCGAGTTCGACGAACTGCACGGTGACCGTCACTTCTCCGACGACGCTGCGATCGTTGGCGGTATTGCCCGTCTGGATGACCAGCCGGTGATGATCATCGGTCACCAGAAAGGCCGTGAAGTGCGCGAGAAGGTTCGCCGCAACTTCGGCATGCCGCGTCCGGAAGGCTACCGCAAGGCTTGCCGCCTGATGGAAATGGCCGAACGTTTCAAAATGCCGATCCTGACCTTCATCGACACCCCGGGCGCTTACCCTGGCATCGACGCTGAAGAGCGCAACCAGAGTGAAGCGATTGCCTGGAACCTGCGTGTCATGGCCCGCCTGAAAACCCCAATCATCGCCACCGTGATCGGTGAGGGTGGTTCCGGTGGTGCACTGGCTATCGGTGTCTGCGATCAGTTGAACATGCTGCAATACTCCACCTACGCGGTGATTTCGCCGGAAGGTTGCGCTTCGATTCTGTGGAAAACCGCCGAGAAAGCACCGGATGCCGCAGAAGCGATGGGCATCACCGCCGAGCGCCTCAAGGGCCTGGGCATCGTGGACAAGGTGATTGGTGAGCCATTGGGTGGCGCGCACCGTAACCCGGCCGCTGCCGCTGCATCGATCCGAGCCGAGCTCAGCTCGCAACTGGCGATGCTGAAGAAGTTCGATAACGATGCGCTGCTGACCCGTCGTTATGAGCGTCTGATGAGCTACGGTCTGTAATCAGATCTCGCTGTACCCATGTGTGGGAGCGAGCCTGCTCGCGAAAGCGGTATGACAGCCAACGAATGTGTTGAATGTTGAACCGTCTTCGCGAGCAGGTCGGAACGCCGAACCGTCGCTCCCACATTTGATTTGTGCAGGGTGATGGATATGAGTCGGTCCAATATTGATCTGCCCGCCAGAGTCTTGTTGAATCTTGCCTTGTGGCGCAATGCTTCCGCTTGGCGCATCGCCTTCTCCGGCGGCCTGGACTCCACTGTTCTGCTGCACCTTCTGGCAACACTCTCCAAAACCGAATCCCTGCCGGCGCTGAGCGCCATCCATGTTCATCACGGTCTTCAAGCTGTGGCCGATGCGTGGCCGGAATATTGTCGTGCTGTGTGCACTGCGCTGGGCGTGCCGCTGCAAGTGGTTCGCGTGCAGGTGCAACCGGGTGCCAGCCTTGAACGTGCAGCCCGGGATGCGCGGTATCAGGCCTTCACTGAAGCCGTTCAGGCCAACGAAGTGCTGCTGACGGCCCAGCACCGCGACGATCAGGCGGAAACCCTGTTGTTTCGCTTGTTACGCGGAGCGGGCGTGCGCGGATTGTCCGGGATGCCGCGTCAGCGCCCGTTGGGCAAGGGGCACTTGCTGCGACCATTACTTGATGTCACGCGGGCTGAACTGGAGGCTTATGCCAGTGCACATGGGTTGAGCTGGATCGAAGATCCCTCGAACCAGGATCGGCAGTACTCGCGCAATTACCTTAGGCATCAAGTCTTGCCCGTGCTGATCCAGCGCTGGCCACAAGCGGTGGCGACCATGGTCCGTAGCGCGGCGCATTTGACTGAAGCGCAGGGGCTGCTCGAAGAACTGGCGGACATGGATTTGCGTGAGGCCAGCTCTGCCAGTGAGTTTGCCTGGTTGGGCTTGCGATCCCTTGAACTGGCGCCCCTTGCGCGACTGTCTGATGCCCGGCAGCGCAATGCCTTGAGTCATTGGCTCGAACCGCTGACCCGCCTGCCGGACACTGACCATTGGTCGGGTTGGGAGGATTTGCGCGACGCCACCGGCGATGCCTGCCCGGTGTGGCGGCTGGCCGATGGCGAACTGCATCGGGCGGGCGGTCGGATCTGGTGGCTGTCCGGCCGCTGGCTGCGCCCTTTGCCCGGCGCCGGGGTGTGGCTGGATCCGGCGTCACCACTGGCTATCCCGGGCAACGGTGTGCTTTCGCTCACCGGGCAAATCCCCGATGGCCCGCTGCATATCCGCTATCGTGAAGGGGGAGAGGTCATGGCTTTGCCAGGCCGCGGCCATCGGGACCTGAAACGTTTGCTCAATGAAAGTGCTGTACCGTCCTTCGTACGCGGCAGATTGCCGCTGCTCTACAAAGACGGGCAACTGCTGGCGGTAGCGAACCTTAAGGGGCTCGATGGTGGTGCGCTCGGCGACTGGCATTTGCATTGGCAGCCACTGAACGAAGATCAAGGTTTGAGCTGAAAGGGGCTTTCCGGTAGACTACGCTCCCTTCTTGATACAACTTCTGTGGATTCGCCTGAATTGCAGGAGTTGCCGATTACCAAGCAGTCTTTGCTGGGCGATTCCAAAAAATGTGTAGCGAGCAACGAACCGGTGTTTCATTTTCCGGTCTGTCCCAACGCGGCGGTTTTTTCGAAAGGTGCACTGTGATTAATGCAGGTGATCGGGGGCTTCGGCCTTCCTTCGCTTTCCCCGGCGGCTCGGACCGCTTTAACGCAGACTTCTAGGGTTTTTCATGACGCGCTACATATTCGTCACGGGCGGTGTTGTTTCTTCATTGGGGAAAGGCATTGCATCGGCATCATTGGCGGCCATCCTGGAGGCGCGGGGACTTAAGGTCACCATGCTGAAGCTGGACCCGTACATCAACGTCGACCCGGGCACCATGAGCCCGTTCCAGCACGGTGAAGTGTTCGTCACCCACGACGGCGCCGAGACTGACCTGGACCTGGGCCACTACGAGCGGTTCATCCGCACGACCATGACCCAGAACAACAACTTCACCACCGGCCGTGTCTACGAACACGTCCTGCGCAAGGAGCGCCGTGGTGACTACCTGGGTGCAACCATCCAGGTGATCCCGCACATCACCGACGAAATCAAGCGCCGCATCATCAAGGGTGCCGGCGACGCTGACGTGGCAATGGTCGAGATCGGTGGCACTGTGGGTGACATCGAGTCGCAACCGTTCCTCGAAGCCATCCGCCAACTGCGTTTCGAAGTCGGCGCCAAGCGCGCGATGCTGATGCACCTGACACTGGTGCCGTACATCGCCACTGCCGGCGAAACCAAGACCAAGCCAACCCAGCACTCGGTGAAGGAACTGCGTTCCATCGGCCTGCAACCAGACGTGCTGGTCTGCCGCTCCGATCACCCGATCGATATTTCCTCGCGTCGCAAGATCGCGCAGTTCACCAACGTTGAAGAGCGTGCGGTGATCGGCCTGGAAGACGCCGATACCATCTACAAGATCCCGGGCATCCTGCACTCCCAGGGCCTGGACGATTTCGTCGTCGAGCGTTTCGGCCTGCAATGCGGCGGTGCCGATCTGTCCGAGTGGGAAGCCGTGGTCGACGCCAAGCTCAACCCTGAGCACGAAGTCACCATCGCCATGGTCGGCAAGTACATGGAGTTGCTGGACGCCTACAAGTCGTTGATCGAAGCGATGAGTCACGCCGGCATCAGCAACCGTACCAAGGTCAACCTGCGCTACATCGATTCCGAAGACATCGAGAACCAGGGCACCGCGCTGCTGGAAGGCGTCGACGCGATCCTGGTGCCTGGCGGCTTCGGTCTGCGTGGCGTTGAAGGCAAGATCACTGCCGTTCAATACGCTCGCGAAAACAAGGTTCCGTACCTGGGTATCTGCCTGGGCATGCAAGTGGCCGTTATCGAGTTCGCACGTAACGTGATGGGCTGGAAAGACGCCAACTCCACCGAGTTCGATCGTGCAAGCGGTCACCCGGTTGTGGGCCTGATCACCGAGTGGGAAGATGCCACCGGCGCTGTCGAAACCCGTACCGAAACCTCCGATCTGGGCGGCACCATGCGCCTGGGCGCGCAGGATTGCCTGCTGGAGCCGGGTTCCCTGGTCCACGGTTGCTACGGCAAGGACGTGATTGTCGAGCGTCATCGTCATCGCTATGAAGTGAACAACAACCTGCTGCCGCAAATCATGGAAGCCGGTTTGAAAATCTCCGGTCGTTCCGGTGATGGCGCACTGGTTGAAGTGGTTGAAGCTCCGGATCACCCATGGTTCGTCGCTTGCCAGTTCCACCCTGAGTTCACCTCGACGCCGCGTGACGGTCATCCGCTGTTCAGCGGTTTCGTCAAGGCAGCGTTGGTTCAACACCAGAAGAAGGCGTAACCCCGATGGCACAGAAGATCATCCGCGTCGGCGACATCGAGATTGCCAACGACAAACCCATGGTGCTGTTCGGCGGCATGAACGTGCTGGAAAGTCGTGACATGGCCATGCAGGTTTGCGAAGAGTATGTGAAGGTCACCGAAAAGCTCGGTATCCCTTACGTGTTCAAGGCCAGTTTCGACAAGGCCAACCGGTCTTCTGTGACCTCCTATCGTGGTCCTGGCCTGGAAGAAGGCATGCGTATCTTCCAGGACATCAAGCAAGCCTTTGGCGTGCCGATCATCACCGACGTCCACGAGCCTGATCAGGCCGCGGTTGTCGCTGAAGTCTGCGACATCATCCAGTTGCCGGCCTTCCTGTCGCGCCAGACCGACCTCGTGGTCGCGATGGCCAAGACCGGTGCAGTGATCAACATCAAGAAAGCCCAGTTCCTCGCACCTCATGAAATGAAACACATCCTGAGCAAATGCGTGGAAGCGGGTAACGATCAGTTGATCCTCTGCGAGCGTGGTTCGAGCTTCGGCTACAACAACCTGGTCGTCGACATGCTCGGCTTCGGCATCATGAAGCAGTTCGAATATCCGGTGTTCTTCGACGTGACCCACGCGCTGCAAATGCCTGGTGGTCGCTCCGATTCCGCCGGCGGTCGTCGCGCCCAGGTCACCGACCTGGCGAAGGCCGGCATGAGCCAGTCCCTGGCCGGCCTGTTCCTGGAAGCCCACCCGGATCCGGACAACGCCAAATGCGACGGTCCTTGCGCCTTGCGCCTGGACAAACTGGAGCCATTCCTGGCCCAGCTCAAGGCTTTGGACGAACTGGTGAAGAGTTTTCCGACGGTAGAAACCGCGTAATCCTCAATTCTCCGGTAAAGTACCGCACGATTTAACGCTCAGGCCCTCGGGCCTGAGCCTTGTCGTCTGCAAGACTGCCCGCTGCACCTCACTTGCCGACGATCAAAGATTTCCTACAGCTGCGTCGTTTTCGTCAACTTTGGAGTGTTTACAACAATGGCTAAAATCGTCGACATCAAAGGTCGTGAAGTTCTCGACTCCCGTGGCAATCCCACCGTGGAAGCGGACGTGCTTCTCGACAACGGCATCATCGGCAGTGCCTGCGCGCCGTCCGGTGCTTCCACTGGCTCGCGTGAAGCGCTCGAGCTGCGTGATGGCGACAAGAGCCGTTACCTGGGCAAGGGCGTTCTGAAGGCCGTAGGCAACATCAACGGTCCGATCCGTGACCTGTTGAAAGGCATGGACCCAAGCGACCAGAAAGCGCTCGATCTGGCAATGATCAAGCTCGACGGTACTGAAAACAAAGGTTCCCTGGGCGCCAACGCGATCCTCGCCGTTTCCCTGGCCGCAGCCAAGGCAGCAGCGCAGGACCAGGACCTGCCGCTGTACGCTCACATCGCCAACCTGAACGGCACCCCGGGTGTCTACTCGATGCCGGTTCCGATGATGAACATCATCAACGGCGGCGAGCACGCCGATAACAACGTCGACATCCAGGAATTCATGGTTCAGCCGGTTGGCGCCAAGTCTTTCTCGGAAGGCCTGCGCATGGGCACCGAGATTTTCCACCACCTCAAAGCTGTGCTGAAAGCCCGTGGCCTGAGCACTGCCGTCGGTGACGAAGGTGGTTTCGCGCCGAACCTGGCTTCCAACGAAGATGCTTTGAAAGTGATCTCCGAAGCCGTGGCCAACGCCGGTTACAAGCTGGGCACCGACGTGACCCTGGCCCTGGACTGCGCAGCCAGCGAATTCTACGAAGACGGCAAGTACAACCTGTCCGGCGAAGGCCAGGTGTTCAGCGCCGAAGGTTTCGCTGATTACCTGAAAGGTCTGACCGAGCGTTATCCGATCATCTCCATCGAAGATGGCCTGGACGAGTCCGACTGGGCTGGCTGGAAAATCCTCACCGACAAGATCGGCGAGAAGACCCAGCTGGTAGGCGACGACCTGTTCGTCACCAACACCAAGATCCTGAAAGAAGGCATCGACAAGAAGATCGCCAACTCGATCCTGATCAAGTTCAACCAGATCGGCACCCTGACCGAAACCCTGGAAGCCATCCAGATGGCCAAGGCTGCCGGTTACACTGCCGTGATCTCGCACCGCTCCGGCGAAACCGAAGATTCGACCATTGCCGACCTGGCCGTGGGCACCTCGGCTGGCCAGATCAAGACCGGCTCCCTGTGCCGTTCCGACCGCGTTTCCAAGTACAACCAACTGCTGCGTATCGAAGAGCAGTTGAACGGCAAAGCCAAGTACAACGGTCGCAGCGAGTTCCGCGGCTGATTGTTAAATGGTAAATAGTCAGCGGATTGTGTCGGAAAAATCGCTACGGCGACGTTTTTGCCACTAATCTGATGCCTTATATGCACAAGCCTGGTTCTTCCAGGCTTCGTGCTATCAGAAGCTTCACGTTTTGGCATGGCTGTCTTTTTTCACTGGATACCTGATATTCGATGCGCAGTCCCAATTGGTTGTTCCTCGTCTTGCTCCTGCTGCTGGCTGGCCTGCAGTACCGCCTGTGGGTGGGTAATGGCAGCCTGGCGCAAGTGGCCGAGTTGACTCAGCAGATTGCCGATCAGCAAGCTGAGAACCAGGCGTTGCTGGAGCGCAACCGGGTGATGGACGCCGAAGTCAGTGAGTTGAAAAAGGGCATGGAGACCGTTGAAGAACGGGCTCGTCATGAGTTGGGCATGGTCAAGGACGGTGAAACCCTTTACCAGCTGGCGCAATGAACCAGACGTTACCGGCCTTCTGGGCCGTGATTCCTGCCGCGGGCGTCGGTGCCCGTATGGCCGCGGACCGTCCCAAGCAATACCTGCAACTGGGCGGGCGCACTATTCTCGAACACAGCCTTGGCTGTTTCCTTGATCATCCATGCCTGAAAGGCCTGGTGGTCAGTGTTGCTGTTGACGACCCTTATTGGCCGAACCTGGCATGTGCCAGTGATCCGCGTATTGCCCGGGTCGAGGGCGGCGCCGAACGTTCCGGGTCGGTGCTCAATGCGTTGCTGCACTTGCATGCGCAGGGCGCCGGTGATGAGGATTGGGTACTGGTTCACGATGCCGCACGGCCGAACCTCAGTCGTGACGATCTGGACAAGCTGCTGGCTGAACTGGCTGATGATCCTGTCGGCGGGCTGCTGGCGGTTCCGGCACGGGATACGCTCAAGCGGGTCGACAAGCACGGTCGTGTGGTCGAAACCGTGGATCGCAGCGTGATCTGGCAGGCCTACACGCCGCAGATGTTCCGCCTTGGGGCGTTGCATCGCGCACTGGCTGACAGTCTGGTGGCCGATGCCGTTATTACCGACGAAGCTTCGGCGATGGAGTGGGCCGGTTCGGCGCCACGCCTGATCGAAGGGCGGTCCGACAACCTCAAGGTTACGCGTCCCGAAGATCTTGAATGGTTGAGGCAGCGTTGGGCCAATCGTCACTAAAAGATCTTAAATCCTGTACTCCGGCCGTTTAGCCAACCCCTCCTTCAAAAAATCCACCAACTTGCGCACCTTCGGCGACAGATGCCGCTGCTGCGGATACAGCGCCCAAACGGCGGTATTCGGTGGTTGATGTGCTTCCAGCAACGAAATCAACGCGCCGCTGTTCAAATGCTCCAGCACGTAATAGTCCGGCAACTGACACAACCCCACGCCTTGTAGCGCGGCATCCAGTACGGCTTGCCCACTGTTGCAGCGCCAGTTTCCCTGCACCCTTTGCGAAAACTCCCTCCCATTTTGTTCCAGTTGCCAGAGGTCCGAACTGCCGATGAGGCAGTTGTGGCGGCTCAGCTCCGACAGGCTGTGCGGGCGGCCGTAGCGTTCAAGGTAGGAGGGCGATGCACAGAGAAACATACGCCGTGGCGCGAGGCGGGTGGCGACCAGCCGTGAATCCTGCAAACGCCCGAGGCGAATCGCCAGGTCGAGGCCTTCGTGCACCAGGTCAAGCTGGCGATTGCTCAGTTCGATGTCGATCCGCAGTTGCGGATACAGCCCCATGAAGCGGGTCACCAGCGGCACGATGAAGCGCTCGCCGTAAGCCACGGCGCAGGTCATGCGCAGCATGCCCTTGGGTTCGCTGGTCAGGTCGCCCACCGCGCGCAACGCCTCTTCGCGGCCATCCTGCAAACGCTGGCAATGTTGCAGGAAGGTTTGCCCGGCCTCGGTCAGCGTGACCCGGCGGGTACTGCGGTAGAGCAGGCGAGTTTGCAGGCGTTCTTCGAGGCGTACGATTTGTCGACTGATATGGGAGGAAGAAACCCCCAGGCGTTGCGCAGCAGCGGTGAACTGGCTGCATTCGGCAACGGCGACAAACTCGTCGATCCCTTCCCAGCGATTTTCGGACATCAATGATTATCCCTGTGCGGCAATAATATTTTGCATTTGCATCGATTATTCATCGTTGAGCCATGTATTACACTCACTGTCTCGTTTTAATTCACTGGAGAGTCATCATGATCAAGTCGCGCGCCGCCGTTGCCTTCGAGGCCAAAAAGCCCCTCGAAATCGTTGAAGTCGATGTCGCCATGCCCAAGGCCGGCGAAGTCTTGCTGCGCGTGGTGGCCTCCGGTGTTTGCCATACCGATGCCTACACACTGTCTGGCGCCGATCCGGAAGGCATCTTCCCGTCGATCCTCGGCCATGAAGGTGGTGCGATTGTCGAGGCCATTGGCGAAGGCGTGACCTCCGTTGCAGTCGGCGATCATGTGATCCCGCTGTACACCCCGGAATGCCGGCAGTGCAAATTCTGCCTGTCGGGTAAAACCAACCTCTGCCAGGCGATTCGTGCGACCCAGGGCAAAGGCTTGATGCCGGACGGCACTTCGCGGTTTTCCTACAAGGGCCAGCCGATTTTCCACTACATGGGTACTTCCACTTTTTCGGAGTACACCGTGCTGCCGGAAATCTCCGTGGCCAAGATCGCTAAAGAAGCACCACTGGAAAAAGTCTGCCTGCTGGGCTGCGGCGTCACCACCGGCATCGGTGCAGTGCTCAACACCGCCAAGGTGAAACCAGGTGATACCGTGGCCATTTTCGGCCTCGGCGGCATTGGTCTTTCGGCGGTGATTGGCGCTGTCAAAGCCAAGGCTGCCCGCATTATCGCCATCGACATCAACCCGGCGAAATTCGAAATCGCCAAACAGCTGGGCGCAACCGACTGCGTGAACCCGAAAGACTTCGATCGTCCGATCCAGGAAGTCATCGTCGACATGACCGATGGCGGCGTGGACTTTTCCTTTGAGTGCATCGGCAACGTGCAACTGATGCGCGCTGCGCTGGAGTGCTGCCACAAGGGCTGGGGCGAGTCGGTCATCATCGGTGTTGCCGGTGCCGGTCAGGAAATCTCGACCCGTCCGTTCCAGTTGGTCACCGGCCGCGTCTGGCGCGGTTCGGCGTTCGGCGGCGTGCGCGGCCGTACCGAATTGCCTAGCTATGTGGAAATGGCTGAGACCGGAGAGATTCCGCTGGATACCTTCATCACCCACACCATGGGCCTGGAAGATATCAACAAGGCGTTTGACCTGATGCATGAAGGAAAAAGCATCCGCTCCGTCATCCATTTCTGAGAAGCAGCTGCAAGCCACAAGCTTCAAGCGGCAAGCTGATTGAGTTGGCCTGGCGCTTGAGGTTTTGGTTTTCAGTGAGGAGTTTGCAATGAGTTTGGAAAACATCTCCTGCCAGAAAAGTTTTGGCGGTTGGCACAAACGCTATCGCCATCGCTCCGACGTGCTCGGTTGCGACATGGTGTTCGCCGTCTACCTGCCGCCGCAAGCGGAGCAGGGCGGCAAGCTGCCGGTGTTGTACTGGTTGTCCGGCCTGACCTGCACTGACGAGAACTTCATGCAAAAGGCCGGCGCCATGCGCATGGCCGCCGAGTTGGGGCTGATTATCGTCGCACCGGACACCAGCCCTCGCGGTCCTGAAGTTCCGGGCGATCCGGAGGGCGCCTGGGACTTCGGCCTCGGCGCCGGGTTTTATTTGAATGCCACCCAGGAACCTTGGTCGCGCCACTATCGGATGCATGACTATGTCGTGCAGGAATTGCCGACTTTGGTCGAAGCCCATTTCCCTGCGTCGGACAAGCGCGGCATCAGTGGTCACTCCATGGGTGGCCACGGCGCGCTGGTTTGCGCATTGCGCAATCCGGGACGCTATCTGTCGGTATCGGCGTTCTCGCCAATCAATAATCCGATGGATTGCCCGTGGGGGCAGAAAGCCTTTTCCCGCTATCTGGGAGAGGATCGTTCGAAATGGCGCGAATGGGATGCCAGCGCATTGATTGCCGAGGCCGATGAAAAGCTGCCGCTGCTGGTCGACCAGGGTGATCGCGACGATTTCCTTGCCACCCAGCTCAAGCCGGAAGCCTTGCAGCAGGCGGCCAAACTGGCTGGTCACCCGCTGACGTTGCGCCTGCAACCGGGCTACGATCACAGCTATTTCTTCATCGCCAGTTTCATTGACGACCACTTGCGACATCACGCGCATGCTCTGGTTGGCTAATGCAGGTAGAATCACGCCCTGACAAAAATCGGGGCGTTTTTTTATGCGTATTGGCCACGGCTATGATGTGCACCGTTTCGCTGAAGGCGATTTCATCACTCTGGGCGGCGTGCGCATTGCACACAGCTTCGGGCTGCTCGCTCACTCTGACGGTGACGTCCTCTTGCACGCCTTGAGCGATGCCTTGCTCGGCGCCGCGGCGCTGGGAGACATCGGCAAGCATTTCCCGGATACCGACCCGCAATTCAAGGGCGCCGACAGCCGTGCGCTGTTGCGTCACGTCGTTGCACTGGTCCATGCCAAAGGCTGGAAAGTTGGCAACGTCGATAACACCATCGTCGCCCAGGCGCCGAAAATGGCCCCGCATATCGAACCGATGCGCGCGCTGATTGCCGCGGATCTTCAAGTAGAGTTGGATCAAGTGAACGTGAAAGCTACCACCACCGAAAAGCTCGGCTTTGTCGGTCGCGAAGAAGGCATTGCCGTGCACTCCGTTGCCTTGTTGCTGCGCGCATGAACGAACTGCAGTTGCTCGGCCCGCGGGCTTACGGTGAGGCCCTCGGCACGGCGGTCCTGAAAGCGATCGCGGAAGATTTCCAGGTCGACGAAGTCCTCGACATTCCCCTCAGTGGCGAAGGTGAACACCTGTGGATCTGGGTGGAAAAGCGCGGCCTGAATACCGAAGAAGCGGCGCGACGGATTGCCAAGGCTGCCGGCGTGCCATTGCGCACCGTCAGTTATGCCGGGCTCAAGGACCGTCAGGCGTTGACTCGCCAGTGGTTCAGCGTGCAACTGCCGGGCAAGGCCGACCCTGATCTGTCGGCCGCGCAAAATGATACGCTGAAGATCCTCAAGACCGCCCGCCACAAGCGCAAACTGCAACGCGGTGCGCACTCGGCCAACGGTTTTACGTTGCGCCTGACGCAATTTACCGGCGACAAGCCTGCGCTTGAAGAGCGTCTGCAACTGATCGCCAAGCAAGGCATCCCCAATTATTTCGGCGCCCAGCGCTTCGGCCATGACGGCGGCAACGTCGTCGATGCTCGCGCCTGGGCCGCGCGCAAGGCCTTGCCGGAGCAGCGCAATGTGCGCTCGCGCCTGCTTTCCACGGCGCGCAGCTTTCTGTTCAATCAGGTGCTGGCCGCGCGTGTCGCCGATGGCACCTGGCAGCGTGCCCAGGTGGGCGATCTGCTGGCGTTCACTGACAGCCGCAGCTTTTTCCCGGCAGGCGAAGCCGAGTGCAGCGACCCGCGTCTGGCGATTCTCGATCTGCACCCGACCGGTCCGCAGTGGGGCGAAGGTGACTCGCCGGCCACGGGCGTTGTCCATGAACTGGAGCAGGCCATCGCCGCACGCGAAGCGGATTTGCGTGACTGGTTGATCAACGCCGGTATGAGCCACGAACGTCGCATCCTGCGGCTGCCCATTGGCGGGTTGACGTGGCATTATCCCGAGCCTGACATTCTGCAACTGGAATTCATCCTGCCGGCCGGATGCTTCGCCACCGTATTGGTGCGTGAGCTTGTTGATCTGGTGCCGGTGGGGCAGACGGACAGCCCATGCGTATTCTGATTTCTAACGACGATGGAGTAACCGCACCCGGTCTCGCCGCGCTTTATGCTGCGCTGGCGGATTACACCGAATGCGTGGTTATCGCCCCGGACCAGGACAAAAGCGGCGCCAGCAGTTCGCTGACGCTCGACCGTCCGTTGCACCCGCAAACCCTGGCCAACGGCTTTATCAGCCTCAACGGCACGCCAACCGATTGTGTGCACCTGGGCCTCAACGGCCTGCTGGAACGGGAAGCGGACATGGTGGTTTCCGGGATCAACCTGGGCGCGAACCTGGGGGACGATGTCCTGTATTCCGGCACGGTGGCGGCGGCCCTTGAGGGGCGTTTCCTGAAACACCCTTCGTTTGCCTTTTCGCTGGTCTCACGACAAGTAGATAACCTTCCCACAGCTGCCTATTTCGCGCGCAAACTGGTCGAAGCCCATGCTGACCTGGATCTGCCACCGCGTACGGTACTGAACGTGAATATTCCCAATTTGCCGCTGGACCGCATCCGCGGTATCCAGTTGACCCGCCTGGGCCATCGCGCCCGAGCCGCGGCACCGATGAAAGTGGTGGATCCGCGGGGCAAGTCCGGTTACTGGATCGCGGCGGCCGGGGATGCCGAAGACGGTGGCCCGGGTACCGATTTCCATGCAGTGATGCAGGGTTATGTTTCGATCACGCCGCTGCAACTGGATCGTACCTTCAATGATGCCTTCAGAAGTCTGGATGGCTGGCTGGAGGGACTGCGCTGATGGGTCGCGAACAAGACGATATGCTGCGTCGCGGCATCGGCATGACCTCCCAGCGAACCCGGGAGCGGCTGATCCAGCGCCTGTACGAAGAAGGTATCTCCAACGCCAGGGTGCTGGAGGTCATTCGCCGGACCCCGCGCCACCTGTTCGTCGACGAAGCGCTGGCACACCGTGCCTATGAAGACACCGCGCTGCCGATTGGTAACAACCAGACCATCTCCCAGCCTTATATGGTGGCGCGCATGAGCGAGCTGCTGCTGGAGGCCGGTCCCCTCGACAAGGTGCTGGAGATCGGCACCGGGTCGGGTTATCAGACGGCGGTGCTGTCGCAACTGGTCGAGCGTGTGTTCTCGGTCGAGCGCATCAAGGTTCTGCAGGATCGGGCAAAGGAACGCCTGGTCGAACTGAACCTGCGCAACGTGGTGTTCCGCTGGGGCGATGGCTGGGAGGGCTGGCCGGCACTGGCGCCGTACAACGGGATTATCGTCACTGCAGTGGCGACCGATGTGCCCCAGGCACTGCTTGACCAGTTGGCACCGGGAGGTCGGATGGTGATCCCGGTCGGGGCCGGCGAAGTCCAGCAATTGATGCTGATCATCCGCGAGGAACAAGGTTTTTCCAGGCATGTTCTGGGGGCTGTGCGCTTCGTGCCATTGCTCAATGGGCCGCTGGCCTGAGCATTTGTTACGGCACGCTGAATTCTCCTCGATTGCCTTTGTCTTACAGCGGCATCGCTCGGTTGAACGGGATTCATCGTCAGGCAGCAAACGTGTGCGCGACACCGATTCGCCACATTAAAGGTAAAGCGTGCACCGCCCGTTATACTTGCGACACTTTATTGCCGGACTCCGGTATTTCACATTTTCAGCCACCACAGAGGGAGCGGCGGGTGAGTCTCACAGTCATTGCGCAGCGTATGAGTAAAACGAGCTTTCAGCGCCTGGTGACTGGCCTTGTCTTGAGCACCTTGCTGGTCGGTTGTTCCAGCAACAAATCCAGCGATGTTCGTGTCCTGGACCGCAACAATGCTGCGGCCCAGCGTCCAGCCGTGACCACCGGACAATACGTCGTTCGGCCCAAGGACACCCTGTTCTCCATCGCCTTCCGTTACGGCTGGGACTACAAGGCCCTGGCTGCGCGTAACAACATTGCTCCGCCTTACACCATCCATCCGGGTCAGACGATTCGCTTTGATGGTCGTACCGATTCAACGTCGACGGCGGTGGTCAGTTCGTCCAGTTCAACACCTTCGTCGTCGAGTAAAACCACGGTCATCCGTCGTCCGGTAAACGGTGCGACCACCAGTACAACGACGGTTTTACCGTCCGTCGCCAACAAGCCAGCACCCGCTCCGTTGCCCCCTCCCGGGCCAGCTCCGACGGGCTGGGGGTGGCCATCTAATGGCATTCTGATCGGGAAATTCTCTTCAAACGGTAGTTTGAATAAAGGAATTGATATCGCCGGAGATTTGGGACAGCCTGTTTTAGCTGCGTCTGATGGGACGGTGGTGTATGCCGGGAGTGGCTTAAGGGGCTACGGCGAATTAGTGATCATCAAACACAGCGAAACTTACGTCAGTGCCTACGGACATAACCGCAGGCTGTTGGTTCGGGAGGGGCAGCAGGTCAAGGTCGGACAGACAATTGCCGAAATGGGGTCAACGGGTACAGACCGGGTGAAACTGCATTTTGAGATTCGCCGCCAGGGTAAACCTGTAGATCCGCTGCAATTCCTGCCACGTCGTTGATCGCTTACCAGCCTGTTCCGTCGCGTAGAGGGGGCAGGCTCCAGCGTTGCCAGGGATGAAGGCGCCGCTTGAGCTTGAGGTCGAACTCACCAAAGGACTATAACAATGGCTCTCAGTAAAGAAGTGCCGGAGTTTGACATCGACGATGAGGTTCTCCTGATGGAGAGCAGCATCGATACGGATTCGATGTCGAATGATGAAGGGGCGGCTCCACCTTCCGTTCGTGCCAAATCCAAACACTCCGCATCGTTGAAACAACACAAGTACATTGACTACACGCGGGCACTTGATGCCACGCAGCTGTATCTCAATGAAATTGGTTTCTCTCCCCTGCTATCACCCGAAGAAGAAGTTCATTTTGCGCGCCTGTCGCAAAGTGGCGATCCGGCCGGGCGCAAACGCATGATTGAAAGTAACCTGCGGCTGGTGGTGAAAATCGCCCGACGCTATGTCAATCGTGGGCTGTCGCTGCTGGACCTGATCGAAGAGGGCAACCTCGGCTTGATCCGGGCGGTGGAGAAGTTCGATCCGGAACGCGGTTTCCGCTTCTCGACCTACGCGACCTGGTGGATTCGCCAGACCATCGAACGTGCAATCATGAATCAGACCCGGACCATCCGGCTGCCGATCCATGTGGTCAAAGAGCTGAATGTGTACCTGCGGGCTGCGCGGGAGCTGACGCAAAAACTCGACCATGAACCCTCACCCGAAGAAATCGCCAACCTGCTGGAAAAACCGGTGGGAGAGGTCAAGCGTATGCTCGGCCTTAACGAACGGGTTTCTTCGGTCGACGTCTCGCTGGGTCCGGATTCGGATAAAACCCTGCTCGATACCCTGACTGACGACCGTCCAACCGATCCATGCGAACTGTTGCAGGACGACGACCTGTCCCAGAGCATCGATCAATGGCTCTCGGAACTGACCGACAAGCAGCGCGAAGTGGTTGTACGCCGCTTCGGCCTGCGCGGTCATGAAAGCAGCACCCTTGAGGACGTAGGCCTGGAAATCGGCCTGACCCGGGAACGAGTCAGGCAGATTCAGGTGGAAGGCTTGAAGCGGCTGCGCGAGATCCTGGAAAAAAATGGTCTGTCGAGCGAGTCGCTGTTCCAATAAGGCGCTCACTGCGATGGCATGAAAAACCCCGACTGGATCGGGGTTTTTTATTGTCTGGCCAGGAGACCGAATCCCCTCGGGATTTTGGTTTCGTGCTGTAAGCCTTGGCTTACTCTTGCGTAAGTGTTCGTTATTTTTACACTCTGGCAGTCGTCCATGCAGAACGCTGATTGCCTATATCTTTTTGATTTATATAACTATTTTTTATTATTAATGACGTGTGACAGCTGGATTTCGCGCCAAAGGGCGATTGATCCAGGCGGGGAAAGGTCTAGTATTCAGGTTGTGTCGATGGACAGACACGTCCTTCAAGGATGAGGGAAATGGATATCGCAGGACGCGATTCATCAGGACGATGAAAAGGAACACAGGGAATAGGGAAAAAATGTGGGCGGGTCAAACCGCCCCTTTTTTTGCCTGCAGAAAAGCAAAAAGGCCCTTGTGGGGCCTTTTTCGGAAACGCGGGGGTAATCAGCGTTCGAGGTGTTCGATCTTGTCTTTCTTGCCATCCCACTCGGCAGAATCTGGCAGCGGATCCTTGCGTTCGGTGATGTTCGGCCAGATATCGGCCAACTCTGCGTTCAGCTCGATGAAGTTCTCCATGCCGGCCGGAACCTCATCTTCGGAGAAGATAGCCACGGCAGGGCATTCAGGTTCGCACAGCGCGCAATCGATGCACTCATCCGGGTGAATCACCAGGAAATTCGGGCCTTCGTAAAAGCAGTCCACCGGACAGACTTCTACGCAGTCGGTGTACTTGCACTTGATGCAGTTGTCGGTGACGACGAAGGTCATTTCTAATTTTCTCCTCAGGCGCGGCTTGCTGCGCCCCTTCTCGTAGGGGTCGCCAGGTTCGGGAGCGATAGTCTGCTGGCCAGGCTATTAGCCAGCAGCATCCCAAACCGCGCGAGATTCTAACAGCTTGCAAGCCGCTGCGTTAGATCCGTGTCTTTAGTGTATAGAGCATTTCGAGAGCACGACGTGGCGTCATGTTGTCCAGGTCGAGCTTGGCCAGGTCATCCAGCACTGGATGCGGCAGGCTGGCAAACAGGTCGCTTTGCTGCGGTGCGGCCGGTTTGCCTTTGGCAGGTGCCGGTGTTTCATGGGGCAGGGCGGTGTCTTCCAGGCGGCTCAAATGCTCGCGAGCACGGGTGATGACCTCGCTCGGTACGCCTGCCAGCTGCGCAACGGCCAGGCCATAACTCTGACTGGCCGGCCCGGGCAGCACGTGGTGCAGGAACACGATGCGTTCGTTGTGCTCGGTGGCATTGAGGTGCACGTTGGCCACCAGCGGCTGGGCTTCCGGCAGGACGGTCAGTTCAAAGTAGTGGGTGGCGAACAGCGTGTAGGCACGCAGATGCGCCAGGCGCTCGGCTGCCGCCCATGCCAGGGACAGACCGTCGAAGGTGCTGGTGCCGCGCCCGACTTCGTCCATCAGCACCAGGCTGCGCTCGGTGGCGTTGTGCAGGATGTTCGCGGTTTCGCTCATTTCCACCATGAAGGTCGAACGCCCGCCGGCCAGGTCATCGCTGGAGCCGATCCGGGTGAAGATGCGGTCGACCAGCGACAGTTCGCAACTGGCTGCCGGCACGAAGCTGCCGATGTGCGCCAGGAGCACGATCAAGGCGGTCTGACGCATGTAGGTGGATTTACCGCCCATGTTCGGACCGGTGATCACCAGCATGCGGGTGTTGTCGTCCAGGCTCAGGTCGTTGGCCACGAACGGCGTGGTCAGCACTTGCTCGACCACCGGGTGACGACCCTGGCTGATGCGCATGCACGGTTCACTGACGAAGCGCGGGCAGTTCAGGTCGAGGTTCAGTGCACGTTCGGCCAGGTTGCTCAAAACGTCCAGTTCGGCCAGGGCGCCGGCGGTGTCCTGCAGTGGTGGCAACTGGGCGATCAGGTCTTCGAGCAGCGCTTCGTACAGCATCTTCTCGCGGGCCAGGGCGCGGCTCTTGGCTGACAGTGCCTTGTCTTCGAACGCCTTGAGTTCCGGCGTAATGAAACGCTCGGCGCCTTTGAGCGTCTGGCGGCGAATATAGTCGGCCGGTGCCGATTCCGCCTGCTTGCTTGGCAGCTCGATGAAGTAACCGTGGATGCGGTTGTAACCGACCTTCAGGTGCGACAGGCCGGTGCGGGCCTTTTCCCGTGCCTCGAGGTCGATCAGGAATTGCCCGGCGTTTTCGCTCAGCGACTGCAGTTCGTCGAGTTCGCTGTCGTAGCCGGTTTTCAGCACGCCGCCGTCACGAATGACTGCGGGCGGGTTGTCGATGATGGCTTTTTCCAGGAGTGCCGCCAGTTCCGGGTAGGTGCTGGTGATGGTGGCGAGTTGCTGGAGGTGCGGAGCTTCGAGCTCCGTCATTGCCACTTGTAGTTCGGGCAGTGCGCCGAGGGCGTCACGCAAACGGGCGAGGTCGCGGGGGCGGGCATTGCGCAGGCCGATCCGCGCAAGAATCCGCTCGATGTCACCGATTTCCTTGAGCTGCGGTTGCAGCCTTTCGAAGCGGTAACCGTCGAGCAGGCAGGTGATCGAAGTCTGACGCGCCAGCAGCACCGTCAAATCGCGTAACGGGCGATTCAGCCAGCGGGTCAGCAGGCGGCTGCCCATGGCGGTCTGGCAGCGGTCCACCACCGATTGCAGGGTGTTGTCGCGGCCGCCGGCCAGGTTGGTGTCGAGCTCCAGGTTACGACGGCTGGCGCCATCGAGCACCACGGTGTCGTCCAGGCGCTCATGACGCAGGCTGCGCAAATGAGGCAGGGCGGTGCGCTGGGTTTCTTTGGCGTAGGCCAGCAGGCAACCGGCGGCGCCGATGGCCAGGGTCAGGTTTTCGCAGCCAAAGCCTTTGAGATCCTGGGTCGAGAATTGCTGGCAAAGGCTTTTGAGCGCCGAATCGCGCTCGAAATCCCACGGCGCACGGCGACGCACACCACGGCGTTTTTCCGCCGGCAAATCCTTGGGCCAGTCATCCGGAATCAGCAGTTCCACCGGGTTGACCCGCTCCAGTTCCGCCAGCAGATTTTCCCAACCCTTGATTTCCAGCACGCTGAAGTTGCCACTGGTGATGTCCAGCACCGCCAGGCCGAAAAGGCGCTCATCACCCAGGACGGCGGCGATCAGGTTGTCCCGACGCTCGTCGAGCAGCGCCTCGTCACTCACCGTCCCCGGCGTGATGATGCGCACCACCTGCCGCTCCACCGGCCCTTTGCTGGTGGCCGGGTCGCCAACCTGCTCGCAGATCACCACCGATTCGCCAAGCTTCACCAGTTTTGCCAGGTAACCCTCGGCGGCGTGGTAAGGAATCCCGCACATCGGAATCGCCTGCCCGGCCGACTGCCCACGGGCGGTCAGGGTGATATCCAGCAACTTGGCGGCCTTCTTCGCGTCTTCATAGAAGATCTCGTAGAAGTCGCCCATGCGGTAGAACATCAGCTGGTCCGGGTGCTGGTTTTTCAGGCGCCAGTACTGCTGCATCATCGGGGTGTGGGAGGACAGGTCGGAGACGGCTTTATTCATCGGATTGTCAGGAAGCTCGTTGAAAGAGGTGGGGCAAAAGCAGGGCAACGGCCGGGCTTTTCCGCGATGGGCGCAAGGTTACCATGGGCGGTCTACCCGACGCAGGCATCGCGGTCGGGTGACAGCTTTCAGCATTTGAAATCTGGATATGCATGGGTTATGCAAATCGGCATTGTCTTCTTCGAGAAGAGCAAGCACTATGCGCGTTATGCAAAAACGCAACGTATCTACCGTATTAAGAGCATTGCTCGATCAGCACGGGATCTCCCCCACGGAGCTTCACCGTCGAACCGGCGTGCCTCAATCCACGCTCTCGCGCATTCTCAGCGGGAAAATCGTCGATCCTTCGGATAGGCACATTTCGAAAATTGCCGACTATTTTTCCGTGAGCACCGACCAGTTGCGTGGCCGCGCGGACGTCGCGTCTGCTGCAAATGCCGGGCGCGCTCCAGTGCATTCGGAACTCAAGGATATAAGTCTGTGGGACGACGATACCCCTGTCGATGACGACGAGGTGTCGGTTCCCTTTCTTCGCGAGGTTGAATTGGCCGCGGGATCAGGAAGATTCGTCATCGAAGAAAGCGAGCGCTCTAGCCTGCGCTTCGGCAAACGAAGCCTGCGCCATAACGGCGTGCAGTTCGACCAGGCCAAATGCGTGACAGTGCGGGGCAACAGCATGTTGCCGGTACTGCGCGACGGCGCTACGGTCGGGGTCAATGCCGGCAAGTGCGGTATTGGCGATATCGTTGACGGCGACCTTTATGCAATCAATCACAACGGCCAATTGCGGGTGAAGCAGCTGTATCGCCTGCCGACCGGGATTCGCCTGCGCAGCTTTAACCGAGACGAGCATCCGGACGAAGATTACACCTTTCAGGAAATCCAGGAGGAGCCGATTGTTATCCTCGGTCATGTCTTCTGGTGGGGCATGTACGCTCGCTAACACCCGTCCGTTCAGATAGAACCCGCTTCCCGAGCGGGTTTTTTTCGCGCGCTGAAAGCATTGGATATTCTTTGTGTATGCGTTCGTGCATTGACTGAGTATGCGTTAGTGCATAGTCTTGTTGCCTATCTATTCAAGAACGCGGTGTGACCGTTCACTCAAGGAGGCATGAAATGACCGCTGAGCAATATGCGTTGCTGGACATGCCTCTGTGGCTGGTCATCAGCCTGCCAGTACTCGGTGGCGTTACCGGTGAAATGTGGCGTGCCGATAAAGAGGGCGTTCGTGGCTGGCCCCTTGTCCGGCGCCTGAGCCTGCGGTCTGGCTCCAGCATGATCTGCGGCACCTCGGTCATCATGCTGCTGCACGCCGCCAATGTTTCCATTTGGGCTGCTTGTGCGGGTGGTTGTTTAGCGGCGATGGCCGGGACAGAAGTAGTTCTAGGGTTGTATGAGCGTTGGGTGGCCAAACGTATGGGGGGCGGTCATGCCCCGTCCGGTGACGTCGAAGATTGATTCCCCGACAGGCCTTTTCCAGAGCCTCTGGTTCTTTACATTTTGATCGGTCCCGTCGCTTGCAAGTGCGGTCTGCTCGTGTACGGTTAACCTCATCCCGCCCGATCAGGAGATGACCGTGAACGAAATCACCCAGCTCGCCGCCGAACTCGGCAGACGCCTGCAGGTTCTCAATGCCCACGTCACCACGGCGGAGTCCTGCACCGGCGGTGGCATCGCCGAGGCAATCACCCGTATCCCCGGGAGTTCGGCCTGGTTCGAGGCCGGTTATGTCACCTACTCCAACCGGCAGAAAACCCTGCAACTGGATGTCCCGGTGGAGTTGTTCACCACCGTGGGCGCGGTCAGCCGCGAGGTGGCCGAGGCCATGGTCCGGGGGGCACAGAAGAAAAATAGCGCGTATTTCTCCGTGGCGGTCAGTGGTATCGCCGGTCCGGATGGTGGAACGGCGAACAAGCCGGTTGGCACGGTGTGGCTGGCCTGGGGCGTTGGAGACCAGGTGTTCTGTGAGAGGCAGCACTTCCCGGGTAATCGCGACGACGTCCGCCGACAAACGGTGAAGGCCGCGCTAGAGGGGCTGCTGCGGTATGCCGCGGCAGAAATCTCAAATCGGGGGTAGGCGATCCGCAAACGCTGTGGAATAATACTGGCTACTTATACAGGTGTTGGCCGTCAGGCCTTATTGATTACGTGAGGACTTTAATGGACGACAACAAGAAGAAAGCCTTGGCTGCGGCCCTGGGTCAGATCGAACGTCAATTCGGCAAGGGTGCCGTAATGCGTATGGGCGATCAGGACCGTCAGGCGATCCCGGCCATCTCCACTGGCTCTCTGGGTCTGGACATCGCTCTCGGCATCGGCGGCCTGCCAAAAGGCCGTATTGTTGAAATCTACGGTCCTGAATCTTCCGGTAAAACCACGCTGACCTTGTCCGTGATCGCCCAGGCTCAAAAAGCCGGCGCGACCTGCGCATTCGTCGACGCCGAGCACGCCCTCGACCCTGAGTACGCCGGCAAGCTGGGCGTCAACGTCGACGACCTGCTGGTTTCCCAGCCGGACACCGGCGAACAGGCCCTGGAAATCACCGACATGCTGGTGCGTTCCAACGCAGTTGACGTGATCATCGTCGACTCCGTGGCCGCCCTGGTGCCAAAGGCTGAAATCGAAG
Source organism: Pseudomonas sp. P4_B4 (assembly GCF_056402255.1). Classification (NCBI taxonomy): domain Bacteria; kingdom Pseudomonadati; phylum Pseudomonadota; class Gammaproteobacteria; order Pseudomonadales; family Pseudomonadaceae; genus Pseudomonas; species Pseudomonas sp. P4_B4. The sequence goes on along the minus strand of NZ_JBFUHS010000005.1, from coordinate 75,165 downwards.
GCGAAATGGGTGACATGCACGTGGGCCTGCAAGCCCGTCTGATGTCCCAGGCGCTGCGTAAAATCACCGGTAACATCAAGAACGCCAACTGCCTGGTGATCTTCATCAACCAGATCCGTATGAAAATCGGCGTGATGTTCGGTAGCCCGGAAACCACCACCGGTGGTAACGCACTGAAGTTCTACGCATCGGTTCGTCTGGACATCCGTCGTACCGGCGCGGTGAAAGAAGGTGATGAGGTCGTCGGTAGCGAAACCCGCGTCAAGGTTGTGAAGAACAAGGTAGCTTCGCCGTTCCGCCAGGCCGAGTTCCAGATTCTTTACGGCAAGGGCATCTACCTCAACGGTGAGATGATCGACCTGGGTGTTCTGCACGGTTTCGTTGAGAAGTCCGGCGCCTGGTATGCCTATAACGGCACCAAGATCGGTCAGGGTAAAGCCAACTCGGCCAAGTTCCTGGCGGATAACCCGGAAATCGCTGCAACGCTGGAGAAGCAACTGCGTGACAAACTGTTGTCCCCGGCATCGGTAGCTGACGCCAAAGCTTCTGCGGTCAAAGAGACCGAAGTCGACCTGGCTGACGCTGATATCTGATCGAAGCGATGACCGCCGTACTCGATACACTCGTCGCGGTGCGGCGAACCGCAATGGACCTGCTCGCACGACGCGAACACGGTCGTGTCGAGCTGGCGCGTAAACTGCGTCAGCGCGGCGCCCTCCCCGAAATGATCGAAACAGCACTCGACCGGTTGACGGAAGAGGGGTTGTTGTCCGAAACCCGTTATCTCGAAAGTTTCGTTTCCTACCGCGCCCGTTCCGGTTATGGCCCTTTACGCATTCGTGAAGAGTTGAGCCAGCGCGGCCTGCAGCGCACCGATATTGAACTCGCCCTGCGTGAGAGCGGTATCGACTGGCAGGAGCAACTGGCCGACACCTGGCGGCGCAAGTTCTCCGGGCAATTGCCGGCGGACGTCCGGGAGCGAGCCAAACAAGGCAGGTTCCTGGCGTATCGGGGATACTCCATGGAAATGATCAACCGCCTGTTCAGCGGTCGAGGGATGGACGATTGAACTGAAACGGCCCGCTATTTCGATAGCGGGCCGTTTTTTATGCCTCAGGAAACCTTTGACGGCTCCCGCGTGCGTTGTTGTACCTGGGGTTTTGATTGTGCCCAGTTTTCCGGCAGGTTGATGTAGTCCACAAGTTCGCGCAGACGACCATGATTGCGAGCGTTGAAGTTGAAGACCAGCCGCGCCAGATGGCTGAACTCGGCTTCGTCATGTTCCTCACCACTGTAAGCGCGCTGATGGAAATGATCGCTCAGACACAGGTCGGCGAAAGCCTCCTGCATGTGTTCGAGTGCTTGGTCGCTGAGTGTGTGATTCATGCGAATCAGGAACTGATGCTTGAGCCAGCGACTGGAGTGGAAGTTACTGTAGAACTGGTTGATGTGCTCTACCGCTTCTTCGACGTTGTAGACCAGTTTCACCAGCTTCATGTCAGTGGGCAGGATGTAGTGGTTTTCCTCCAGTTGCTGGTGAATGAAGTCCAGTGCACCTTGCCAGAATTTGCCGCCCGGCGCGTCGAGCAGCACCACGGGCACCAATGGGCTCTTGCCGGTCTGGATCAGCGTCAGCACTTCCAGCGCCTCATCCAGCGTACCGAAGCCACCCGGGCACAGCACAAGGGCGTCGGCTTCCTTGACGAAGAACAGTTTGCGGGTGAAGAAGAAATGGAACGGCAGCAGATTGGTCGTGCCGTCGACAGTGGGGTTGGCATGCTGTTCGAAGGGCAGGGTGATGTTGAAACCCAGGCTGTGTGTCAGGCCGGCGCCCTCATGCGCGGCGGCCATGATGCCGCCACCGGCGCCAGTGATCACCATCATGTCCGAGCGCGCCAGCGCAGCACCGAGCTCCCGGGCCATGCTGAAGAGCGGATGTTCCATGGGGGTACGGGCCGAGCCAAAAACAGTGACCTTGCGCCGCCCCTTGAATTGTTCGAGTACGCGGAAAGCCTGTTCCAGTTCGCGCAGGGCTTGCAGGGTGATTTTGGCATTCCAGCGGTTGTGGTCTTCCTGGGCCATGCGCAGCACGGTCAGGATCATATCGCGGTAGATCGGGGTGTTCGGGCTGTTGGGTGAAATCAGCTTGAGCTGTTCTTCGACCTTGCTGATGAGGTCATGGCCGCTTTCTTCAAAATGACGGCTCAGGAGGTCATTCGGTTGGTAAGGCATTCAACTTCTCCTTCTGCACAGAACCCTCGGCCCGACAACGTACGTCGGTGCCACGACACTTCATGTGTCGCTGTCTGCCCAGGCCCATGCCTGGGCGATCTACTTGACCCGAAAGACATCGGATCATCCAAACAGGCTCTGTTTTCCCTTGGATGAAAGAAACGTTCGCACAACACGACAAGCGACGGCCAGCCCCTTTCCAGCCCTGAAAAAGTGAACGTGGATACCCTGAAATCTAGACCTTCACAGTGAATTGCGCTGTCTTGATCATTGCGCCACAAAGTCTTTCCTGGCAACCGCTTATTGACGATTTGCAAGGTGCTTTCACCGCTCGTCTGAACGTACGTCGCATGTGCGGCACTCTGATTTACTAAGTTACAGGTGTCACACGACAACTTTGCGTCAACGGCAGGGCGCACGGTACAAGCGGATTAAGGATTTATCGCTCAAACATGAGTGAAGTGCAGGGAGGCGGGAAACCATGGCCAGAGTCGTTCTGGAGATCGATACGCAACTGTATCGATTGCTGAAGTCATCAGCCGAGACCCATCATTTGAGTCTCGAAGAGGAGTGCTGCCGACGTTTGCGCGGTGGCGAACGCCGTTCACATTACTTGCAGGCGCTGCTGGCGGAATTGCGCGCCGAAGATGAACAACGACGCGCCAATTCCCGATGATTACTTTTTCTTCTTGGCCGGTTGCAGGCAATCCGATTCCTGGAAGCTTGCGGAGCCGACCGGGCGGTTGGTCTTCACCTCGGTGAAGTCGTAACGCATGATTGCGCCCTTGGCCATCAGCTTGCGAAACCCTTCGTTTCGGCAGACAGAAGCTCCCAACTGGAAGTACACGGCTTTCGGGTCTGCACGCATCTTGTCGGCGTGGCTGCTCTGCACGCTCAGATGGTTGATCAACTGTTTGCCTTCAACGGTGTAGCCTTGATCGAGGATGTCTTCGTTGATCGCTCGTGGAGTGCCGACGCTGCTCTGGGTGGCGACGTTTTGCAGCATTTTGTTCAGTTCCGTGTCTTTCAAGGACGCAGCCTGGGCGTTGAAGGACGACGCCAGCAAAATGGCCGCGGTAGGAACGATAAGGCGCAGCATGAAACTCTCCTGGTTCAGTGATGGGGGTTGGACCCGTCACGTGACTGTGCGTTCAGTGGCGGCGAATTATAGGGGAGGCGGGCTGGACGGTACAGGCTTGCGCCGGGCGCTCTGGTAAACTGCTGGCACTTTTTACCCTGTCGAGTGTTTTTCGTGTCGATTTCCCTTCTCTGTGGGCGTTGCCCATTATGAGTCATACCCCCGCGCGCTTTGCCTTGAATGCCGTAGCCCGCTTGCGCGATCAGCGCGAGGAGGAAGGCATCAAGCCGATTCAGGCCCGCGGCTGGCGCGCGCCGCGCTGCCGTGACTGCCGGGTGATCGAGAGCCACTGCCTGTGTGCTTGGCGTCCGCAGGTCGCTACCCGCTCCGGCGTGTGCCTGATCATGACCAACAAGGAAGTGTTCAAGCCGAGCAACACCGGTTGGCTGATCGCCGACGTGGTGCCTGACAACCATGCCTTCATCTGGTCCCGTACCGAGATCGATCCGAAGTTGCTGGCACTGTTGTCCGACCCGCAATGGCAGCCTTACCTGGTGTTTCCGGGTGAGTACGTCGAGCCCGAGCGCGTGACAAACAGCGTGGACGTCGATGGCACGAAGCGCCCGTTGTTCATTCTGTTGGATGCGACCTGGACTGAAGCGCGGAAGATCTTTCGCAAGAGCCCCTATTTCGACCGATTGCCGATCCTCAGTCTGCTGCCGGAGAAACTCTCCCGCTACCGGTTGCGCCGCTCGACCCGCAGCGAACATCTGTGCACGGCGGAAGTGGCGGCGCTGTGCCTCGACCTTGCAGGCGATGTTGCCGCAGCATCGGCGCTGGATGCCTACTTTGATGTGTTCAGCCAGCATTACCTCGACGCCAAACACCAGTTGGACATGAACGTTTCGACCCCGGCGCACGCCGAGTTGATGCCCTATGTCCGGTCGGTCACCCCATTGATGGACTGATTGTCGCGCATACTGCAATAAAGTGTACTGGCCATGCTGCTTGACCACCCCGGCTTCGCTGGGCATGCTTGGCGCCGATTAGGGTGCGGCCGAAATTTGCAACGCGGTTTCTTGCGTTGAGCGTGCCTTGTCAGTGCAGCTCCGTGGCTGTGTCTTGACTTGCTTTGGCGAGGTCCGAATGCATCGGGCGTCCCATGAAAAACAGGATCATTTGAAAAATGGCCACATACGAAATCCTGATTGCCGATGACCACCCACTTTTTCGTAGTGCCTTGCATCAAGCGCTGACCCTGGGCCTTGGCCCGAATGTCCGTCTGGTGGAAGTGGCGAGCATCGCCGAACTGGAAGTGCGTCTGACGGAAAAATCCGATTGGGATCTGGTACTGCTGGACCTGAACATGCCGGGGGCCTACGGTTTTTCCGGGCTGGTCCTGCTGCGCGGCCAGTACCCGCAGATTCCAGTGGTCATGGTCTCGGCCCAGGAAGAGCCGACCATCATGGTCAAGTCTCGTGAATTCGGCGCCAGTGGCTTCATTCCCAAATCCAGCGACTTGAGTGTGATCCAGAAAGCCGTGCGTGCGGTACTCGATGGCGACGTGTTCTGGCCGCCACAAGCGTTCGAAGCGGTCAGCGTCTCGGATGAGGCCAAGGCGGCCAGCGAAGGCCTTGCCAGTCTGACGCCGCAACAATTTCGCGTGCTGACCATGGTCTGCGAAGGCTTGCTGAACAAGCAGATCGCCTACGAGCTGAGTGTTTCCGAGGCGACTATCAAGGCGCACGTGACCGCGATTTTCCGTAAACTGAATGTGCGGACCCGGACCCAGGCCGCGCTGCTCTTGCAACAACTTGAGTCAATTTCCAGCCATTAAAGGGCTGGCGGCTTCACGCTTTTTTGACTTTGATTGAACTAGCTTTCCCACTTCTTTTTTGTCAGTTGCCCACTCTATGTCACCTTTCAAAGGCCAGACCGGCCTGAAACGAATCCTCAATGCCTCCGGTTATTCGCTGGACGGCCTGCGCGCAGCCTTCACCGGTGAAGCCGCCTTTCGGCAACTGGTATTGCTCAACGTCATCCTGATTCCTTTGTCGTTCTTCCTGAATGTCAGCCGGGTCGAACAGGCGTTGTTGATCGCGGTATGCCTGTTGGCGTTGATCGTCGAGTTGCTCAACTCGGCAGTGGAAGCGGCCATCGACCGCATTTCCCTTGAGCGGCACCCGCTGTCCAAGAATGCCAAGGACATGGGCAGTGCCGCCCAGGCCGTGGCATTGAGCATGATTGCCCTGGTGTGGGCGGTGATTCTGCTCTAGGCGATCGTCGGCAGCACGATCTCGTCGCTGCGCTGGACCCCGGCGGTGAAGGCGCGGCACAGATCGAGGAACTCGCGCATCGCCGAGGTCTGATATTTCTGTTTATGCCAGATGAAATAAAACTGTCGCGCCAGATCCAGATCCGGCGTCTCGACAGGCACCAGGCTGCCGCGGCGGAATGCGTCGCGCAAAGCCAGCCTGGAAATGCAGCCAATCCCCAAACCTGATTCCACTGCGCGTTTGATCGCTTCGGTGTGTTCAAGCTCGAGGCGGATGTTTAACGAAGTGCGGTGATGGCGCATGGCTTGATCGAAGGTCAACCGCGTGCCTGAGCCCTGTTCGCGCAAGATCCAGGCTTCGTGGCTCAACTCATCCATGGTGGCCGTGCCGCGCTTGGCCAACGGATGCTGGGGGGCGCAAAACACCACCAGTTCGTCCTCGACCCAGCTTTGCACTTCGATGTCCGGGTGACTGCAGTCGCCTTCGATTAGACCCAGATCAATTTCATAGTGGGCCACTTGCTGCACGATATTGGCAGTGTTCTGCACATGTAGCTTCACCTGGCTTTCCGGGTGGCGCTGCATGAAGCTGCCGATCAACAACGTGGCCAGGTAATTGCCGATGGTCAGGGTCGCGCCCACGGCCAGCGAGCCGAAACCGGACTTGCCGTTGAGCAGGTCTTCGATTTCCTTGGCCTGGTCCAGCAGCGCCACCGCTTGCGGCAACAGTTGTTTACCGAGGGCGTTCAGGCTCAACCGTTTGCCGGCACGGTCGAACAACTGGCAGCTGCACTGGCGCTCCAGTTCGGTGATCGAGGTGCTCGCCGCCGATTGCGAGAGGTTGAGCAGGCCCGCAGCACGGGATACGCTTTCCTGCTGGGCGACGGCGACGAATACTTGAAGTTGACGGAGAGTAAATCGCATATCGATATAACCGATAACCCTTATCTTAATAATCCATTTAACAGATATTGTCTCTGCCTTTAGAATGCGATGCAATTGCGCATATCACTGGCGCAGGCAAAATCTCCAGGAGTCCCACGTACATGAGCAACATGAACCACGAGCGTGTCCTCAGTGTTCATCACTGGAACGACACTCTGTTCAGCTTCAAGTGCACCCGTGATCCGGGCCTGCGCTTCGAGAACGGTCAGTTCGTGATGATCGGCCTGCAACAGCCCAACGGCCGCCCGCTTATGCGCGCTTACTCGATTGCCAGCCCGAACTGGGAAGAGCATCTCGAGTTCTTCAGCATCAAGGTGCCTGATGGTCCGCTGACTTCGCAGTTGCAGCATCTGAAGGAAGGCGACGAGATCATCATCAGCAAGAAGCCTACCGGCACGCTGGTACTGGATGACTTGAAGCCTGGCAAACATTTGTACCTGCTCAGCACCGGTACCGGTCTGGCGCCGTTCATGAGCGTCATCCAGGACCCGGAAACCTACGAGCGTTTCGAAAAAGTGATCCTGTGCCACGGCGTGCGTTACGTCAACGAAGTCGCTTACCGCGAGTTCATCACCGAGCACCTGCCGCAGAACGAGTTCTTCGGCGACGCGCTGCGTGACAAGTTGATCTACTACCCGACCGTGACCCGTGAGCCGTTCGAGAACGAAGGTCGCCTGACCGACCTGATGCGCAGCGGCAAGCTGTTCAGCGACATCGGTCTGCCACCGATCAACCCGCAGGACGACCGCGCCATGCTGTGCGGCAGCCCGAGCATGCTCGACGAGACCAGCGAAGTGCTGAACAGCTTCGGCCTGAAGGTTTCGCCGCGGATGCGCGAACCGGGTGATTACCTGATCGAGCGTGCATTCGTCGAGAAGTGACCGCAGGTCACGTGTAGGAGCGAGCTTGCTCGCGATGGTCGTCAACGATAACGCGTGTTTACCGGTTAAACGCGGTGTATTCGAGTTCATCGCTGGCAAGCCAGCTCCTACAGTTGCTGCGTAGCACAAAGAAAGCCCGCGTGACCTGAGAAGGTGACGCGGGCTTTCTTGTTTCCGGGGTTCAGGTTTTCGCGGGAATGACTTCCAGCACGCGGATCAGCTCCGGTGTCGGATAGTGCCAACGCACATCGACATCCCAGAATTGCGCGCCGTACTCCCGCTCGGGTGCAGGCGTTTGATAGGCCGGGCGCGGATCTTGCGCCAGGCATTGCTCGATCAACTCGACCAAAGGCTCTGCAAGGCGCTGGGCATGCTCGTGAGCCTGTTGCAGCGCTATGTCCACCCACTGCACGGGGATCAGCTGCGGCGCGGCGCTGGCGATGCTGTTGACGGCGGTATCGATGATGTCGGCGTAGGGCACGTATGGTTTGATATCGAGAATCGGCGTGCCATCCAGCAGATCGATGCCCGAGATCCACAACCGGCCGGCTTCGACCTTGTCCAGTTTCACCACAGACTGCCCGATGCCATTGGGGCGGTGGGTGGCGCGGGTGGCGAACACACCCATGGATTTGTTGCCGCCGAGACGAGGAGGGCGGACCTTCAGGCGAGGCTTTTCCTCCAGGGCCTGGTGGAACAGGAACAGCAGCCACACGTGGCTGACCTGCTCCAGGCCCTGCACCGCATCCCCTTGATCGAACGGTGCCACCAGTTCCAGCACCCCACGGGCGGCCGGGGCCAGTTGCGGTTGGCGCGGAATGGCGAACTTCTCCTTGAAGCAGGAGCGCACGAAGCCGATGGGGGAAACGCTGTAGGTCATGGTTTGGGGTCGAGGCGGGAAGAGGGTGGGCATGATAACCCGACCAGCCCAAGTCAGGTGGTGACTGCCCCGGCCTCTTCGCGGGCAAGCCCGCTCCCACAGATTTTGTGGTCTACCACAATTCCTGTGGGAGCGTGGCTTGCCCGCGATGGCCGCACCGCCGATCTAGAGACTGAATCCGCCATCCAAAGGAATAATATTTCCGGTCATATAGGCTCCGGCAGTGCTCGCCAGACTGATCGCCAGCGCCGCCATCTCTTCCTCGCGCCCCCAACGCTTCATCGGGATCAACGCCGTATCCTGCGCCAGCGCCTGTTCATCATTGCCAATGTGCTGGGTCATCTTGCTCGGAAAGCGCCCCGGGGCGATCACGTTGACGTTGATGTGCTGGCTCACCAGTTCGCGCGCCAGAATTCTCGACAGTTGGTGCAACGCAGCCTTGCTCGGCCCGTAGGCATACGCCTGCTCGCCGAAGGAGGAAATCCCGGCCACCGATCCGATGTTGATGATCCGCGCCGGATTCTGCGCCGAGCCGGCCTTGCGTAGCAGGGGCAGGAACTGCTGAATACAGTTGAACACCGACGTCACATTGAGCTGCATGACTTTTTCCCAACCCTTGATCGGGTAGCTCTCCAGCGGTGCGCCCCAGGTGGTGCCGGCATTGTTTACCAGGATGTCCAGATGAGTGATCTGCTCGCCCAGGCGCGTGGCCAGTTGCAGGACGCCCTCTTCGGTGGCGAGGTTCGCCGCGATGGCGCGGCAGCGGCCAAGTGCACCGAGTTCGTCAGCGGTTTGCTGGCAGGCTTCGACGTCTCGGGCGCAGACGTACACGGTGGCGCCGGCCTCGACGTAGGCCTTGGCGATCATCTTGCCGATACCACGGGTGCCGCCGGTCACCAGGGCGGTGCGGCCTTGCAGGGAAAAGTAGGGATGCATGGCGAATCCTGAGAACTGAGGTCTTTACACCCTAGTCGTCAGCCGCCAGAAGCGGAGCCACTATTTTTGCGCGGAATGAGGGGCTATATGGCCCGGCCTTGAGCTGCATGCATGCAGCTCAAGGCCGGCGGGCCTTTATTGCGGGCGAACGCGCAGGGTCAGGCCCTTGAGGAAATTGCGCAGCAGCTGGTCGCCGCACGGGCGATAGTTGGTGTGGCCGAACTTGCGGAACAGTGCGCTCAACTCAGGCTTGGACACCGGGAACTCGGCGGCCTTGAGGATCGCGTGCATGTCGTCTTCTTTCAGCTCGAACGCCACCCGCAGCTTTTTCAGGATGATGTTGTTGGTCACCGGCACTTCGATCGGCTGCGGCGGACGGCTTTCGTCCTTGCCGCGCTTGAAGATCACCAGGCCGTCGAGGAAGTGCGCCATGACTTCGTCCGGGCAGCGTACGAAACCTTCCTCGTCTTCCTCTTTCTTGTCGAGGTAGGTCAGCAGGTCCGGCAGGGTCACGTCCATGCCGCCGAGCTTGATGATCTCGATGACTTTCTTGTCGCTGATGTCGAGCATGTAGCGCACGCTGCGCAGTACGTCGTTATGAATCATGTGTGCAGTCCTGATATTCAGCTGTGAGCGTCGCGGCCAGGCGCGGCGCCGAAATGTGTGGCGGCGAGAAAAGCCTTAGAACTTCTCTTTGCCGGACAGGTAGCGCCATTGCCCCAGCGGCACTTTGCCGATGGACACGCCGCCGATGCGAATGCGACGGATGGCGACGACCTTGAGGCCGACCGCCTGGCAGAGCAGGGCGATGATGCCCGGTTGCGGGTTCTTCATGGCAAAGCGCAGGCGGTTCTCGTTCTGCCAGCTGGCCTTGACCGCCGGTAGCTCCTTGCCCTTGTAGGTCAGGCCGTGGTTCAGGCGGTTCAGGCCGTGAGCCACCATCTCGCCTTCAACCTCGACCACATACTCCTGCTCGATCTTGCTGGAGTCGGCGGTGAGTTTGCGCAGGATTTTCCAGTCCTGGGTGAACACCAGCAGACCGCTGGCGTTGGCCTGCAGGTCGGTGCTGGCAGTCAGGCGCAGGAAGTGCCCGCGCAAAGGGCGCTTGCCGTAACGGTGCTCTTCGCTCAGCGTCTCGGCGCCAAGGGTGGCCATGGCGGTGTCTGCGTCCATGCCGGCTGGCACGTTCAGCAGCAGGGTCACCGGTTCCGGTGCAGTGGCCTTGGCTTCGGGATCAAGCTCGACTTTCTGGGTGTCGACCTTGAATTGCGGCTCGTCGATGACCACACCGTCGACGGTGACCCAGCCGCCCTCGATGAACAGCTCAGCCTCCCGACGGGAACAGCCGACGAGTTCGATGAGGCGTTTGGAGAGACGAATCGGGTCAGTCATGTCAGGGCCGTAACAAAAAGGGGGTGGGCATTGTACCTGCCTGGCGCCGGTTAATCCCGGTTCCATTTCAGTACATGGTTTTTTGGTTTTATGGTGTATCAGCCATTGCGCGTGAGTTTTTCAGCCTGACGCATACGCATGTGCAACAACGGATACGGCTGGCCCATGCCATCGACCTCCGAGCGACCAATGACCTCGAAGCCCTGCTTGAAGTAAAAGCCGAGGGCTTGCGGGTTCTGTTCGTTGACGTCCAGTTCATCGGCGTTCAGGTGTTCCAGGGCATAGCGCAACAGTTTCTTGCCCAGGCCCTGGCCGCGATGGTCCGGGTCGATGAAGAGCATTTCGATCTTGCCGGCCGCGACGCCGGCGAACCCGGTGATGCGCTGGCTCGAATCCTTGGTGCAGATCAGCATCACCGAGTCGAGGTAGCGGGTCAGCACCAGGTTTTTCAGCAGTTCGATATAGCTGTCTGGCAGAAAGTCGTGGGTGGCGCGTACCGAGGCCTCCCAGACCCGGGTCAATTCTTCGTAGTCGCCGAGTTTCGGCGTGTGGATGACCGAATGCTGACGCATGCCTGTCTGCCCCTAATGCGTGAGTGATGTGAATCCTTTCAACCTCAAACGATAGCCGTAAAAAAGCCCCGCATCTCGTCAAGAGAGCGGGGCTTTGCGTATTTTTTGCGTTTAGATCTGTTCAGCCCACAGGTCGTATTCGTCGGCGTCGGTCACTTTGCACCAGACCTTGTCGCCCGGCTTGAGGTTGCTGCCGTTGTCGATGAATACGTTGCCGTCGATTTCCGGGGCATCGAAGAAGCAGCGGCCCACTGCGCCTTGCTCGTCGACTTCATCGACCAGCACTTCGATCTCACGGCCGATGCGCATTTGCAGGCGCGCCGAGCTGATGGCTTGCTGGTGCGCCATGAAACGCTCCCAGCGGTCCTGCTTGACGTCGTCCGGGACGACTTCCAGGTCCAGGTCATTGGCCGGTGCGCCTTCTACCGGCGAGTACTGGAAGCAGCCGACGCGGTCGAGTTGGGCTTCGGTCAGCCAGTTCAGCAGGTACTGGAAGTCTTCTTCGGTTTCGCCCGGGAAGCCGACGATGAAGGTCGAACGGATGATCAGGTCCGGGCAGATTTCGCGCCAGTTCTTGATCCGCGCCAGGGTCTTGTCTTCAAAGGCCGGGCGTTTCATCGACTTCAGCACTTTCGGGCTGGCGTGCTGGAACGGGATGTCCAGGTACGGCAGGATCTTGCCAGCGGCCATCAACGGGATCAGCTCGTCAACGTGCGGGTACGGGTAAACGTAGTGCAGGCGAACCCAGACGCCGAGGGTGCTCAGGGCTTCGCAGAGTTCGGTCATGCGGGTTTTCACCGGCGCGCCGTTCCAGAAACCGGTGCGGTATTTCACGTCGACGCCGTAGGCGCTGGTGTCCTGGGAGATCACCAGCAGCTCCTTGACGCCGGACTTGACCAGGCGCTGTGCCTCGTCGAGCACGTCGCCCACCGGACGGCTGACCAGTTTGCCGCGCATCGACGGGATGATGCAGAAGCTGCAGCTGTGGTTGCAGCCTTCGGAAATCTTCAGGTACGCATAGTGGCGCGGGGTCAGCTTGATCCCTTGTGGCGGCACCAGGTCAATCAACGGGTTGTGATCCTGGCGCGGCGGCACGATTTCGTGCACGGCATTGACCACTTGCTCGTACTGCTGCGGACCGGTCACGGCCAGCACGCTCGGGTGTACGTTGCGAATGTTGCCTTCTTCGACGCCCATGCAGCCGGTCACGATGACCTTGCCGTTTTCCTTGATGGCTTCGCCGATCACTTCCAGGGACTCGGCCTTGGCCGAATCGATGAAGCCGCAAGTGTTGACTACCACGACGTCGGCGTCCTGGTAGGTGGACACCACGTCATAGCCTTCCATGCGCAGCTGGGTAAGGATGCGCTCGGAGTCGACCAGTGCTTTGGGGCAACCCAGGGATACGAAGCCAACCTTTGGATTGGCCGGCGCAGGAGTGGTGGACATGTCTAACCTCGGTATTTTGTGACGCCGCTTGCCGGGCAGGGCAAAACCGACGGACGGGCGCTTGAACTGCGCCTCTGATCAAAAAGTGCGCAATTCTAGCGATGAGTCGTTCACTTGACCAGCTTTATGCAGGGAAATACGACGAGTGCTGCGCTATGCTTCGCGCCGTTGGGCTTTACCAATTTTTTACAGTCAACAAAACGTCTGTAACGTGAAGTAAAACAGCGCATGCTGCACGACAAAGCATAGTGCTTCTTCAAAGAAGCCGGGTCTGGGAAGTAGGAGTGGTGGATGGGTCAGGCAAGTAGTCAGGCTGCAGGTGCCGAGCATTCGGCGGTGAAGCCGATCGGCATGCTGGTCGCGGCAGTCGGGGTGGTTTATGGCGATATCGGCACCAGTCCGTTGTACACCCTCAAGGAAGTGTTTTCCGGAGGCTACGGCGTACCGGTCAACCATGACGGGGTGCTGGGGATTCTGGCACTCATTTTCTGGTCGCTGATCTGGGTCGTGTCGATCAAGTACATGATGTTTGTACTGCGCGCCGACAACCAGGGCGAAGGCGGGATCATGGCCTTGACCGCACTGGCCCGGCGGGCGGCGGCGGGGCACGCGAAATTGCGCATGTTGCTGGTGGTCTGCGGACTGATCGGCGCGGCGTTGTTCTATGGCGACAGCATGATTACCCCGGCGATTTCCGTGCTGTCGGCGATTGAAGGCCTGGGGCTGGCCTTCGAAGGTATCGACCATTGGGTCGTGCCGCTGTCGCTGGTGGTGCTGGTCGCGCTGTTTCTGATCCAGCGTCACGGTACGGCGCGCATCGGCATTCTGTTCGGGCCGATCATGGTCACCTGGTTCCTTGTGCTGGGTGCATTGGGCGTCTATGGCATCAGCCAGCATCCAGAGGTCCTGGAAGCGATGAACCCGGTGTGGGGCGTGCGCTTCTTCATCGACCACCCGGGCATGGGCGTGACAATTCTCGGCGCTGTAGTACTGGCATTGACCGGTGCCGAAGCGCTGTACGCGGACATGGGCCACTTCGGTCGCAAGCCGATTGCTCGCGCTTGGTTTCTCCTGGTGCTGCCGGCGCTGGTGCTCAATTATTTTGGTCAAGGTGCCTTGTTGCTGGGTGACCCGGAAGCAGCCCGTAACCCGTTCTACCTGCTTGCACCCAGCTGGGCATTGATCCCGCTGGTCGGCTTGTCGACCCTGGCCACGGTGATTGCCTCGCAAGCGGTGATTTCCGGTGCGTTCTCCCTGACCCGTCAGGCGATCCAGCTCGGTTACATTCCGCGCATGCACATCCGGCACACCTCCAGTGCCGAACAGGGCCAGATCTACATCGGCGCGGTGAACTGGGCGCTGATGGTCGGCGTGGTGCTGTTGGTGCTGGGTTTCGAATCCTCCGGTGCCCTGGCCTCGGCCTACGGTGTGGCGGTGACCGGGACCATGCTGATGACCACCATCCTGGTGTCGGCCGTGATATTGCTGTTGTGGAAATGGCCACCGCTTCTCGCCGTTCCGGTGCTGCTCGGTTTCCTGCTGGTGGACGGCCTGTACTTTGCCGCCAACGTGCCGAAAATCGTCCAAGGCGGGGCTTTCCCGGTGATCGCCGGTATTGTGCTGTTTGTGTTGATGACTACCTGGAAGCGCGGCAAGCAGTTGCTTGTCGAGCGCATCGATGAGGGTGGATTGCCGCTGCCGATCTTCATCAGCAGCATTGCTGTACAACCGCCCCATCGAGTTCAGGGCACCGCCGTGTTCCTGACAGCGCGGGCGGATGCCGTGCCCCATGCGTTGTTGCACAACCTGCTGCATAATCAAGTGTTGCACGAGCAAGTGGTGTTGTTGACGGTGGTGTACGAAGACATCCCGCGGGTGCCACTACAACGGCGCTTCGAGGTCGACTCCTACGGCGAAGGTTTCTTCCGCGTAATCCTGCATTTCGGATTCACCGATGAGCCGGATGTACCGCAGGCGCTGAAACTGTGCCACCTCGATGAACTGGATTTCAGCCCGATGCGTACCACCTACTTCCTCAGTCGCGAGACGGTCATTGCCTCCAAGCTCGAAGGCATGGCCCGTTGGCGCGAAGGGTTGTTTGCCTTCATGTTGCAGAACGCCAACGGCAATTTGCGATTCTTCAATCTGCCGCTGAACCGGGTGATTGAGTTGGGGACACAGGTGGAGATGTAAGTCCCATCAAAACGCCCCCGTTGCCATCACGGCAGCGGGGGCTTTTTTGTGGGCGAGTACAAAACTGGAAGACTATGAAGATCCAGTGTGGGAGCGGGCTTGCTCGCGAAAACGGTGTGTCAGATACATCTATATCGCCTGACACGCCCCCTTCGCGAGCAAGCCCGCTCCCACAGGAGATGTGTGGTGAGTGCTGGAATGAAAAAAGCCCCCGCTACCGTGAAGTAGCGAGGGCTCTTGTTCAGCGGGTCCGGATCATTCCTGAGCGGTCGCTTCGGCTTCCTTCGCCTGCCGCTTCTCGATCACATCCACCAGGCGCTTGGCCAGCGCCGGGTAGTTCTCGTCGAAGTGGTGGCCGCCAGGCAGCTTGATGGCTTCGCCCACCGCCGTCTTGTCGGTGCAGCCACTCTCGTCGGTTTCTTCCGCGCCGTAGATACACACCACTTTGGCGGCTGGCAGCTTGGCCATTTCCGGGCCAGTGGCGGCTTCTTTGCCGGCGTTGCCGAGCCAGCCTTCGACTTCGATCTCGAAGCTGCCGGTACGGGCGAAGGCCAGCAGGATAATGGCGTCGACGCGCTGCTGCTCCGACTCGGCCAGACGGTTGTAGATCGCCGGCAGTACGTCGGCGCCGAACGAGTAACCGGTCAGGATGAAGCGCTTGGTGCCCCATTTCTGCCGGTAGTGTTGCATCAGTTCAGCCAGGTCCAGTGCGCTTTGCTCCGGGCTCTTGTGCTGCCAGTAGTAGCGCAGGGTGTCGATGCCGACCACCGGGTAGCCGATCTTGGCCATCTCGCCCGCCACGTCGCGGTCGAGGTCGCGCCAGCCGCCGTCACCGGACAGGAACAGGGTTACGGTGTCCCTGGCCTGGCCTGCTGGCACTTCGACCACCGGGATCTGCAGGCCGCCAGCGGCTTTGTCGCCACCGACGAGGATCTTGCGCAGTTCGTTGTTCAACACTTGCGGCAGGTTGATGTCGTAGTCGCTGATGCTGGTTTCGGCGTTCGGTTGATCACGCACGAAGCCGGCACTGGTGTCGTCCGGGTTGTCGTTCCACGCGACCAGCCAGTGGCCGTGGGCAGCGCTTTTCGGCAGCAGGTGAGTGCAGCCGCCCTTTTCCAGGGCCAGGTCGACCGAGATGGCCTGGGCCTTGTCATTCTTCTGCTCGGACAACCAGCGCCAGGCCAGCACGGCGCCAGGGCCGATGCCGCTGACCAGGGTCGCCGGGCCTTTGAGTTCTCGCAGGCCCGATTGCAGGGCGCGGCTTTGCAGCAGGCAGTCCTTGGGCAGGATCACCTGGACAATCTGCGCCGCGCCACTGCGGCTCAGGGTCATCAATTGCTTGTCGCTGAGCTTCTGGTCTTCGTTGACCGCCACCAGCACCTGGGCGCGTGGCGTGGTACCGGGGATGACGCGGGTCATCGCCGCACCATCGGCCGGGGTCAGCAATTCGAGGGTCGGTTCCGGTGCCGGGCGTTTCAGGTACCAGTAACCGCCACCGAGAATCAGGGCCACTATCACCAGCGTGCCCAATACATACCGCAAGGAGCGTTGAATCATCAGCGTTTCACCAATCCGGTCAAGCCGCCCGCGATCAGGGCAGCAGTGTCGGCCAGCGCAACCAGCGGATCGAGTCCGGCGGGCACGGCCATATAACGGGGTTCCCAATCAGGCTGGAACTTGTCTTTGAAGCGGCGCAAGCCCTGGAAGTTGTACAGCTGCTCACCACGGCGGAATACCATCGAGCCCAGACGCTGGGTCAATGGCGCGCCGCGACGGGGTTGCAACCCCGACAACGGCACCATGCCCAGGCTGAAGCGCGCGTATCCATGGTTTTTATAATGTTGAATCAGGCCGACCATCATGAACTCCATGGTCAGCTTCGGGGCGTCCGGGTGTGCACGCATCAGGTCGAGGCTGGCCAGGTCATGGCCGTAGGTCTCGAGCAGGTTGGCGAACGCTACCGGGCGTCCTTCGAAACGAATCACCGCGATGCGGAAGTGCTTGAGGTAGTCATCGCTGAAGCGGCCCAGCGAGAAGCCTTTCTCCCGGACGTTCTTGCCGGTCAGCCAGGCATCGGAAATCACCTTGAGCTCATCCATCGGCGCGTGGCCCGGCTCATGGATTTCCAGGGACAGGCCGTCACGAGTACCACGGTTCCAGGTGTAGCGCAGGTCCTTCATCTCTTTGCCCTTGGCTTCGAGATCAAAACGCTTGAGGTCGACCCGGGCTTCTTCGCCGAGCTTGATCGCGGTCAGGCCGATGTCCATGTAGTACGGCAGGTTCTCGGCGCGCACTTGATAGAACACGGGACGGGCGTGGTGGATGTCGCATAGGTCGCGGAACTGCCAGATCATTTCCGCCCGTTGCTGGCCCGGGCCGATCGGGTCATATAGTGCCACCAGGCTGCGGCCGCGACGGGCGTACATCAGGAACGCTTCGTCATTGGGGTGAAACAGCAGCGCCTTGTCACCGGTCAGGGCCAGGCCGCCATCCGGTTGAGCCGAAGCCATGAGGATCTTGCTGGCGCGCTCCAGTTCGTCGGGCGTCGGCAGGTGAATGACCGGACGCGCGGTGCGCAGTAGCCAGGTCAGCGATACCACCACCAGCAGCACGGCAGCCCCGAGCAGCGAACGCAGGCCGCGAGGAGCATCGGCGTCGAGGGTGAACTGCCACCAGAGTTGGTGGCTGTACGGCACGTCCTGATAGGCGAACAGCAGCAACCAGATCGACGCCCCGAGCACACACAGGCTGGCCACCAGGTACAACGGCGAGAACGGTACTTCGGTCAGGCGGCTGGGGCGATAGAACGAGCGGCGGAATACCCCGAGCAGGCTCGCCGTCAGCACCATCAGGCTGGCTTCTTCCCAGTCGAAGCCTTTGAGCAGTGAGAGTAGGGCACCGACCAGCAACAGAATGGTGGTCAGCATCCACGCGGCCGACAGCCGGCGACGCAGCCCCTGGGCCAGCAGCAGGCAAAGAACGCCGACCAGGCTGGCACCGAAGTGCGAGGCATCGACCAGTCGATGAGGGATCAGAAAACCGATGTGTTCCAGGCGGGTATCGATTTCCGGAGTGGCGCCGGAGAACAGCAGGACAACGCCGGACAGGAATACCAGCACCGCCAGTATCGGAGCCGCCAGGCCTGAGGCCGCGCGCAACGTCTGGCGTGTCTGGAACAGGCGCTGGCCTTCGTTGATCAGCAACAGCAGGCAGGCCACCAGCAAGGGCAGGACGACGTAGATCAAGCGATAGAGCAGCAGGGCGGCCGCCAGTGGCGCAGCACCCAAGGTGTCGGAAAACGCCGCCAGCAAAATGGCCTCGAACACCCCGACACCGCCCGGCACATGGCTGAGCACGCCGGCGGCCAGAGCCAGCAGGTAAACCAGAAGGAACGCGCCGAAGGGTGGCGTCTCCGGCAGCAGCAGATAGAGCACGGTCGCGGCGGCCGCTACGTCCAGGGCGGTGATGATCAATTGCAGGAACGTCAGGCGACGTCCGGGTAGACGCAAGGTGCGGCGCCCGACCTTGACCAGCAGGTTGTCCGGGTAAGGCTGTTCCGGCAGCCGACGACGGTAGATGCCGATGGTCAGTACCGAAAACAGCACGAGCACGGCGCTCGCCACCACGCCCAGCAACGTCTCTGAGAGCCCCAGGGCGGTGGACGCGGCTGGCAGGTCGCTGAGCGTCGCCAGGGCGGCCAGCGGCGGCAGGGCGCAACCCAGCGAGAGGCTGGCGAACAGCGTCATGCGGGCGACCTCAGCCGCACCCAGGCCATGACGGGCATAGAGGCGATAGCGAACCGAGCCGCCCGACAACATTGAAAGACCGATGGCGTTGCCGATGGCAAAGGCCGTGAAACCACCCAGCGCCAACGTGCGCGGTGCCAGGCTCACCCCGGCATAGCGGCTAGCCGACCATTCATAGCCGAGCAGAATGATAAAGCCCACCACGGTTGCAGCCAGTGCGCCCATCAAAGCGGGTTTCGGAACGTCGAGGATCGAGTCGTGCAGCGCGTAAAGGTCGAGTTCGCTCAACAGGTGGCGACAGGCAATCAGCGCGATCGCGAACAACAGCAGGGTGACCGCCAGGCCAATGGGTTGACGGTATTTGCTCAATCGATCAAGCAGGCGCAGGCGCTCAGCATTGATCGGTTGTGTCGCTGTGACAGTGTCTTGTGAATCAGACGAGTTGGCGCGCATCAATCACCTCTTGGATTGTGCGCGACAGGATGGGGGTATCCAGCCAAGTTACCAATCCCTGCAGAAAAAAATAATCACAAATATTAACGCCAATCACCGGGCAATGGGGACGGCGCGTCATCAGTCGTGAAGGCTTCAGCCTGCAATAGAGCATAGTCTGAACCCGGCGCATGGGTGCCCCCCCAAACGGCTTGCTTCACAGTGACAGGTCATTGTTGCGAAAGGACTTTTTCAACAGATACAAAAAAGGCCACTCTTTCGAGTAGCCTTTTTTGATGTTTGGTTGCGGGAGCCGGATTTGAACCGACGACCTTCGGGTTATGAGCCCGACGAGCTACCAGACTGCTCCATCCCGCGTCTGTGTGGCGGCATTCTATAGAGTAATGCCGGGGTGTCAACCGTTAATCCTGAACCAGGTCAAATAAACGTTGAATTGCGGCAAGCGGTCGCAGGGATGGCCAAAGTTTCGGAATCAGAACGATTTCCGGTTTCGGAATCGTTGAGCGTCCAGGCCTTGTTTCGGTGTTCGGCCCTACAAAACGAGCGCGCACAAAAAAGGCCACTCTTTCGAGTAGCCTTTTTTGATGTTTGGTTGCGGGAGCCGGATTTGAACCGACGACCTTCGGGTTATGAGCCCGACGAGCTACCAGACTGCTCCATCCCGCGTCTGTGTGGCTCATTCTATAGAGATGCGCTCGGGTGTCAACCTCCAATTCCGACAAAACCTCTTCCCGTTCAATCGGTTAGCGTTCAAAAGGGGAGGTCGACCGGTCTGTGAGGCAGGCAGGACAA
Source organism: Pseudomonas sp. P4_B4 (assembly GCF_056402255.1). Taxonomy (NCBI): domain Bacteria; kingdom Pseudomonadati; phylum Pseudomonadota; class Gammaproteobacteria; order Pseudomonadales; family Pseudomonadaceae; genus Pseudomonas; species Pseudomonas sp. P4_B4. Next base: position 55,341 of record NZ_JBFUHS010000005.1, on the reverse strand, counting down.
GGCCTGCGCGTCTATTGAAAGTAATTTTTCGATTKAAAAAATAAATTCACAATCGACTCTTCCTACGATTGGAAAAGAACATTCAGACTACTGGTGCTATATACAGGTGTCGGTGAGATACTGTTTGTCCGGCACGCCATGACGCCTTTTCTTTGCCATGAACACGGCTTTGCTATGACTCAACGCAAGATCATCCACGTCGATTGTGACTGCTTCTATGCAGCCATCGAAATGCGCGACGACCCACGCCTCGCCGGTAAACCACTGGCGGTAGGTGGGGCGGCGGATCGGCGCGGGGTGATCGCCACCTGCAATTATGAGGCGCGAGCGTACGGGGTGCGTTCGGCGATGTCCTCCGGGCATGCCTTGAAGCTGTGCCCGGACCTGACCATCGTCAAGCCACGCATGGATGCCTATAGAGAAGCGTCCAGGGAAATTCACACGATCTTTCGCGATTACACCGAGATCATCGAGCCGCTCTCGCTCGATGAGGCGTACCTCGATGTGTCGGACAGTGCGCATTTCGGTGGCAGTGCAACGCGAATTGCCCAGGACATCCGGCGCCGGGTCTCCAACCAGTTGCATATCACTGTGTCGGCGGGCGTGGCGCCGAACAAGTTTCTGGCCAAGATCGCCAGTGACTGGAAAAAGCCCAACGGCCTGTTCGTCATCACTCCGGACCAGGTCGAAGACTTTGTCAGTGGCTTGCCGGTGAGCAAATTGCACGGGGTTGGCAAAGTCACTGCCGACAAACTCGGCAAGCTGGGGATCATCGATTGCCTGCAATTGCGCGAGTGGGACAAGTTGGCGCTGGTGCGTGAATTCGGCAGCTTTGGCGAGCGACTCTGGAGCCTGGCCCGTGGGATCGATGAGCGTGAGGTGCACAACGACAGTCGTCGTCAGTCGATCAGTGTTGAAAATACCTACGACGTTGACCTGCCGGACCTGAAGAGCTGCCTGGATAAATTGCCCGAGCTGCTGGAGACCCTGGCGGGTCGTATGGCACGAATCGACAGCAGTTATCGTCCGGGCAAGCCATTCGTCAAAGTGAAATTCCATGACTTCACCCAGACTACATTGGAGCAGGCCGGGGCAGGGCGGGATCTGGGGAGTTATCAGTTGATGCTGGCCCAGGCTTTCAATCGCGGCGGAAAACCGGTGCGGTTATTGGGCGTCGGCGTGCGGCTGGAGGACTTGCGGGGCGGGTTCGAGCAGATGGAGTTGTTTGAGCGGTAGTCGGGTGATGAATGTGAGGGCGCCATCGCGAGCAAGCTCGCGATGCCTTTAGCCGTTAATTCAGTCCCGGATTCGCCACCAGTCGCTCGCCATTCTGAGCCAGCGACTTCAGAAACTCAGTCTGCAACTCGGGATCATTGCGTGTCAGTTCGATCAGGCTCTGTTCCAGTTCGCTGGCTTCTTCTTCAAGACCCAACTCCGACAGGCGTTTGACCCGGTGGACCCACTGATTGACTTCGTCACCTTCGAGATCGTCATAAATCAACCCGTGGGCCTCATAGAGCTTGCTGCGCAAGTTGCTGCTGATGACCAGGGTGGAATCGTTGTGCACGTTGCCCTGGACATCCTCTACACGGATCAGCAACCGGCTCAGATGATTGATGTCATGTTCGGCGAACGGGCTGTCCAACAGATTCAGGCGCAATATGCCGTTTTTGTCGGTGGTAAGTTCGAAGGTTTCCTTGCCGGCCTTGACCTCGACCGGACGCTCGCTCCAAGGCAGGCTTGAGTACTCCGTGCGTTTGTCGCGCTGGACTTCACCAATACCGGCCAGGTTTTGCTGCGCGCGGCCGTGGGACTGCACGTTCATGAACGGGTTGAGCCCGGCGAAACCGTAGCTCAGCCAGTCCTTGGTCACGCTGTCCGGTAGATTGCCGAGGGCGAGCACGTTGACCACATTGGCACCGATACCCGCCACCACGGCCACCGCGCCCAGCGGAATTTCGTAAATCTCCCGCCAGGGTTGGTACGGCGTATAGCGATCGTAATGACGCGTGACTTCGTACTCGGTGACTTCGAAAGTCTTCTGCTCGTGGATTTTCACCCGCCGTTGAGGCAGCTCAAGCACCTTGGGCTCACCTACATCGATCTGCAGGCTGTGATCGAGCAATTTGCGCTCGACCCGTTCCTCTTGCTCGCTGCGTTGCGACATGTGGTTGGCACAGCCGCTGACCAGTAGTGCGCCGCACAAGGCGGCACCACCGAGGCCTAAGGTGTTTCGCTTGAACATGACGTCTCTATATCTGCTATCAGCGGCGGATGCGGGCCTGAAGGAACGACAGCACGTCGGCGACCGGCAGCGCTTGGGCGTCGGCCTCGGTACGGCTCTTGTATTCCAGGTTACCTTCGGCCAGGCCGCGGTCGCTGACCACGATCCGGTGTGGAATGCCGATCAGCTCCATGTCCGCGAACTTGATGCCCGGGCTGGTTTTCTTGTCGCGGTCGTCCAGCAGCACTTCGAAGCCGGCAGCGGTGAGTTCCGCGTACAGCTTGTCGGTGGCTTCGCGAACCTGTTCGGTTTCGTAGCGCAGTGGCACCAGGGCAATCTGGAACGGCGCGAGGGTGTCGCTCCAGATGATCCCGTTTTCGTCGTTGTTCTGCTCAATGGCAGCCGCCACTACGCGGGACACGCCGATGCCGTAGCAACCCATTTCCAGGGTGACCGGCTTGCCGTTCTCGCCCAGCACTTCGCACTTCATCGCTTTGCTGTACTTGTTGCCCAGCTGGAAGATGTGCCCGACTTCGATGCCGCGCTTGATCTCCAGGGTGCCTTTGCCGTCCGGGCTCGGGTCGCCGGCCACGACGTTGCGCAGGTCGGCAACGGTCGGAACAGGCAGGTCGCGCTCCCAGTTCACACCGAAGTAGTGTTTGTCATCGATGTTGGCACCGATGCCGAAGTCGCTCATCAGCTCGACCGAACGGTCGATGATGATCGGCAGCGGCAGGTTCAACGGGCCGAGGGAACCGGCACCGGCGCCAATGGCCTCGCGCAGTTCGCTTTCCGAGGCCATGACCAGCGGGCTGGCAACGCCTGGCTGGTTGGCGGCCTTGATTTCGTTCAGCTCGTGGTCGCCACGGATGATCAGGGCGATCAGCTTGCCTTTCTCTTCTGCGTGCACCACGAGGGTCTTGATGGTTTTCTCGATCGGCAGGTTGAAGCCTTCAACCAGTTGCGCAATGGTCTTGGCGTTCGGCGTGTCGACCAGGCGCAGTTCTTCAGTCGCAGCGGCACGCGAGGTTTCGCGCGGCACGGCTTCGGCTTTTTCGATGTTGGCGGCGTAGTCGGAGCCGTTGCTGAAAACGATATCGTCTTCACCGGACTCGGCCAGCACGTGGAACTCGTGGGAACCGGCGCCGCCGATGGATCCGTTGTCGGCATCAACAGGGCGGAACTTCAGGCCCAGACGGGTGAATACGTTGCAGTAAGCCTGGTGCATGCGGTCGTAGGTGACCTGCAGCGAAGGCTGGTCAGCGTGGAACGAGTAGGCGTCCTTCATGATGAATTCGCGGCCGCGCATCAAGCCGAAACGTGGGCGGATTTCGTCACGGAATTTGGTCTGGATCTGGTACAGGTTGATTGGCAGCTGCTTGTAGCTGCTCAATTCGTTGCGCATCAGATCGGTGATGACTTCTTCGTGGGTCGGGCCTGCGCAGAAGTCGCGACCGTGGCGATCCTTGAAGCGCAGCAATTCAGGGCCGTACTCTTCCCAACGCCCGGATTCCTGCCACAGCTCAGCCGGTTGCGTGCTCGGCATCAACACTTCGAGAGAGCCGGCGGCGTTCATTTCTTCACGAACGACGGCTTCGACCTTGCGCATTACCCGCAAGCCCATCGGCAGCCAGGTGTACAGGCCCGAGGCGAGTTTGCGGATCATGCCGGCGCGCAGCATCAGCTGGTGGCTGATCACGACCGCGTCGGAAGGCGTTTCTTTTTGTGTGGCGAGCAAAAATTGACTGGTGCGCATGGTTGGCCGTTATCGATTGCTGATGACGAGAAATGACGGAGCATTGTACGGGCGAGTTCCGCTGGAGTACAGGCGTGCGGTCGGTAGTGTGGCAGGAGGGCGCGATTCACTCGGCCCTCCGCGATTCTTCCTGCGTAAAGAGCCTACGATTCTTCGGCTACCGGGGTCTGCACTGGTTCCGGTGTCGGTGTCGGGCCTGCGCGGCGGTTCTCCTGGAACCAGTGCAAGGCGATCAACAGCAGGGTCGGGATGCCCAGCAGGGCGGTAATCAGGAAGAAGTCGTGGTAACCGAATTTTTCCACCATGACCCCGGAGTAGCCGCCAATCAGGCGTGGCAGCAACAGCATGATCGAGCTGAGCAGGGCGTATTGGGTGGCGGAGAACTTGAGGTTGGTCAGGCTCGACAGGTAGGCCACGAAGGCCGAGGTCGCCAGGCCTGAGCTGAAGTTGTCCAGGGAGATGGTCAGCACCAGCATGTTCAGGTTGGGGCCCATGTCGGCGAGCATCAGGAACAGGATGTTGGTCGCCGCGGATGCGACACCGCCGATGAACAGGATCGGCAGGATGCCGAAACGCACGATCAGCAGGCCGCCCATGCCAGCGCCGACCAAGGTCATGATCAGGCCGAAGATTTTACTGACGCTGGCGATCTGGTCCTTGGTGAAGCCCTGGTCGATGTAGAACACGTTGGCCATCACGCCCATGACCGTATCGGACATCCGATAAGTGGCGATCAAGCCAAGCAGCAGCAGCGCTTGCCAGCGGTATCGCAGGATGAAGTCGTTGACCGGTGTCAGCACTGGCGCCAGGCCTCGACGGCCCATGGCCGAGAGGCACAGGGCGGTGAGGGTGGTGTAGAGAATCGCGCGCAGGAAGGCGCGGTCCTCCAGCAACAGGTCAAGCAGGCTCACGCCCTGGAACAGTACGCTGGCGAAGTCGGTGTTGTAGAGCTGGGTGAACATGGCCGGCACGGACACCAGCAATATGATCAGCACGAACACCGAGGCCAGTTGATGCACGAAGCTGTAGCGCCCGGCCTGCAGTTGCGTGCGCAACGGCACGGGTGGTTCGCGCATGAACATGGAGGTCAGCAGTGCCGGGACCATCAGCACTCCGAACAGGATGTAAGTGCCGGCCCAGGCCGAATGCTTGTAGTTGAAGCCGGTGGAGCCAAAGCCTTCGGCGAAGTACAGCGCGCCTGCAGTGGCCAGCAGCGCAGCGACCCGGTAACCGGACATGTAGCTGGCGGCCAGTGCGGCCTGACGATTGTCTTCGGCGATTTCAAGGCGGTAGGCGTCTACCGCAATGTCCTGCGTCGCTGATGCGAAAGCGACGACGACGGCAATGGCAATCAGCCAGGACAAATGCTTTTGCGGGTCGCAGAAACCCATCCCGATCAGGCCAAGGATGACCAGTGCCTGGGACAGCACGAGCCAGGATCGTCGTCGACCGAGTTTGCCGAGCAATGGCAGTCGCCATTGGTCGAGCAAGGGTGACCAGACCCATTTGAAGGCGTATGCCAGGCCAATCAGGCTTGCATAGCCAATGGTTTCACGCGCCACGCCGGCTTCACGCAGCCAGACCGAAAGCGTCGAAAACACCAGCATGTAGGGCAGGCCGGCGGCGAAACCAAGCAGCAACAGCACGAGTGTCGAAGGGCTGGCATAAGCGGCGAGCGCGGCGCGCCAGGTTTTACGGGGCATGGGCTGGAGTCTGCCTCAAGAAATACGGAAACAAAGCGCGCACTCTAACCGCTGTGCTCTACCGGACGCCAGCCATGGCGCTGAATATCAACACGATTATTCAGGATACTGATGCCCTCCATGCGTAATCGTGCGCGCTGCTCATCACCCGAAGGGCTGCCCACCGGCAGGCTGATACGCCCGTTTGCGCCCAGAACACGGTGCCAGGGCAATTTGCTGTCGCTCGGCAATTGGCTGAGGGTGCGGCCGACCCAGCGAGCGGCGCGACCCAGTCCTGCAAGCTCGGCCAGTTGGCCGTAGCTGACGACTTTGCCCTCCGGTACTTGGGCAAGTGTCAAATACAGCGCCGTGCGTCGGATTTGCGCTGCACTCTCGGATTCATCGGTTGGATCGGTCACGTCCGTCAGTCCTGAAGAAGTTTGCTTTACGTCTGTAGAGTAATTCCTGCACAGGAAGTTGAGAAATGAACTCAACAGAAATAGTCGGGTCAGTCCTTGTCAGGGCCTTGTTCCTACGGATAATGCCGACTTTTCTCGCAAGCCTGAGCCCGTATTTTGCTTATGTTGTCCAGATCCCTGCTGTGTCTCGCTGCCCTTGGTGCTTCCACTCCCTTGCTTGCCGATACCGTGTGGTTGAAGAACGGAGACAAGCTGAGCGGCAAAATCACGCTGTTCGATGGCGGCAAGCTGCTGATCCAGACCGAGTACGCCGGTGCGGTGACGATCGACTGGAAACAGGTCAAGACCCTGGACAGCGATCAGGAGTTGCTGGTCAAACAGGATGCCTACAGTGGCGAGAAAGCCAAGTCACTGAAAGCGGCGGACGCCGGCAAGGTCACGCTGGCCAACGGCGAGGCACCGAAGACGGTCGAGCTGGCAAGCATTCAGCAGATTCTCAAGCCAAAACCGGTGGTCGAGGATCTGGTGTGGAAAGGCAATGTCGATATCGCGCTGGATTATCAGCGGGCGGAAAACGACACCGATGACTACGACATCGATTTCAAGACCAGTGCGCGACACGGTCGCTGGCGGCACACCGCTGAAGGTGAATACAACCGTGAGTTCCAGGACGACGTGGTGACCACGGACAACTGGCGGGCGGAGTATTCCATCGACCGATTCCTGACCGAGCAATGGTTCTGGCAGGGGCGCCTGGTCTACAAGCGCGACAAGGTCGAAGACCTTTCCCGGCAACGCACGGTCGGTACCGGTCCCGGCTATCAGTTCTGGGATAACGAACTCGGGGCGTTCTCCCTGGGCTCGCTGATCAACCGCACGGACTATGAATTTTCCGATGGCAGCAAGGACAATTTCTACGCCCTGGCCATGAAGTGGGACTACAACCGCTACCTGGTCGGCAAGCGTGTCGAGTTCTTCACCAATGGTGAGGTCGGCAAGCCGCTGTCGGATGTGGCCGACTACGCGCTCGATGCCGAGATGGGGTTGCGCTACAAGGTGACTGACTGGGCTTCGCTGAACCTGAAGGCGGAGCGCGATATCATCAGCGGCACCGAAGATGCGGATCTGGACAAGACACGCTACACCGCAGGGTTTGGCGTGACCTGGTAAGCAAATCGGAAAATCGCCGCCTTCGACAGCTCCTGCAGGGGCAACCCGGGAGCTGTCGAAGGCGGCGATCTTTTTTTGCGTGGACAAAACACTCGCCCACAAAAAAGCCCCGCTGTTGAGGGCGGGGCTTTTTACTAAAGCAAGTACAAGTTAGATAACTTGAACTTCTTCAGCTTGCATGCCTTTCTGACCGCGGGTAGCGATGAAAGAAACCTGTTGGCCTTCTTTCAGGCTTTTGAAGCCGTCGGACTGGATAGCTTTGAAGTGAACGAACAGGTCGTCACCGGATTGTGGAGTGATGAAGCCGAAGCCTTTTTCATCGTTGAACCACTTAACGGTACCGGTTTGGCGATTAGACATGGTGTAACTCCTTGAACAAAGATAACTGCGACTCAGGAAGAACCCTGGCCGAGACTGAGTGCAAAGAGCAGGAAAAATTCTTGTAGATGGTTGGATCGAAATTCAACATATCGTGTAGAGATTCTCAGTGACACAAGCAGCACAGTGACGCCACCTTAACCCTTTTTCCGGAACGTGCCAATGCTTCTTGCACAGGTTTCTCTGTTTTAAGGATCGGCGGTGTGACGGTTCGTCGCCAGCGCAGGTAATTCCTGCCTGTTCGGCGAGAATTGCACCGCGGACTTTGAACCCGGCGGCGCGCCCGGTAAGATGCCGGACAGAATTTTTCGACCTCGCTATTCAGGACACCCGCCATGAGCATCAAATCGGACAAGTGGATTCGCCGCATGGCGCAGGAACACGGCATGATCGAGCCTTTCGTCGAGCGCCAGATGCGCGGCAGTGACGATAGCCGTGTGATCTCCTACGGGGTGTCGAGCTATGGCTACGATGTTCGTTGCACCAATCATTTCAAGGTGTTCACCAACATCAATTCGGCCATCGTCGATCCGAAGAACTTCGATGCCGGCAGCTTCGTCGACATCCACAGCGACGTGTGCATCATTCCGCCGAACTCCTTCGCCCTGGCCAGCACCGTCGAATACTTCCGCATTCCGCGCAATGTATTGACCATTTGCCTGGGTAAAAGCACCTACGCGCGCTGCGGCATCATCGTCAACGTCACGCCGCTCGAGCCTGAGTGGGAGGGTCACGTGACCCTGGAGTTCTCCAACACCACCAATCTGCCGGCGAAAATCTACGCGAACGAAGGCGTGGCGCAGATGCTGTTCCTTGAGTCTGACGAAGAATGTGAAGTGTCCTACAAGGACCGAGGCGGCAAGTATCAGGGCCAGCGTGGCGTGACCCTGCCTCGCACCTGAGTCAACCGTCCGACAAATGCCGGGAATTCCTGAGCGGGCGTACACTCTATGGGGTGTACTGTTCCGATCCGCGCAAGGCGGGTCGGGCCATCGCTCAGGAGTGCCGAATGAAGATCGATCCGCGAATCAGTGCCGAACTGGCAAGGCTTGAACCCAACCAGGTGGGTGTTCTGGCCTGGTCCTTGTTGGCACATCCGCCCGTCAGCATGGCAGGGGGTATCCCCGGCCAGCCTGATCCTGATACCCCGAATGAACAGCCTAACGAGCCAGGCGAGCCTACTCTGCCGGACGAGTCGCCTCCTGCGCCTGTTGCCTGATTTTCGATTTCCGCCATTCATGGCTGTTGAGCTGCGCTTGTTGTCTTCAGCAAGCAGGCCTGTGCCTGTTGTTGCTATAGACGAACGTAGCGTCTGAATCGGCCTGCACATATTCGGAAGTAACTATGTCTGTCGGGGAAACCAATCGATAGACATGGCCGTGGTTCTATCTGGGAGCTGCGTGCCCTGGGGCCTTTAACAGGGGCATCAGACAGTTAACTTCGAATATGAAAAGGAACATTCAGATGAGTGTGAGTGCAAATCGATCGGGGCATTTGAGTGCCGACGTAATCACGACAGTCGGCTCCATGCAGTTTCGCGTAACGGATGGGCTCGATTTCTATCAGCGGTCAGACATTCATTGCATTGAGGCGGATAACGGTCAGGGGACAGCGTTTTACGTGTACTTACCGATGGGCATCCAGAGTGGCAGTTTCAGCCTGGGACTCAACGAGGGATCTCCCATGGTCATCCATGTGATCGGCAACTCGGAGGCAGAGCTTTATCCAGGAACGCTCGAGTTGACGGTGGGAGGTGACGCGCAGTTTGCCGGGCGCTTCAGTGGGACGGACGCTAATGGTCTGCAAGTGAAAAATGGCAGTTTCAGGCTGGAAAACGAAGCGGGGGCATAACGGTTGACTGATGTTGGAAGCCGGCAACCCGGCTTCCACTTCTCCTCCCAGCGGTTATTTCAGGTTGCCACTCAGGAACTGCTTCAACCGCTCGCTTTTCGGATTGCCCAGCACGTCTTCCGGCGCGCCTTCTTCCTCAACCAGGCCCTGGTGCAGAAACAGCACCTGGCTCGACACTTTGCGGGCGAAGCTCATTTCGTGGGTCACCATGATCATGGTCCGGCCTTCTTCGGCCAGGCCATGGATCACCTTGAGCACTTCACCCACCAGTTCCGGGTCCAGCGCCGAGGTCGGTTCGTCGAACAACATGACTTCCGGCTCCATGGCCAGTGCACGGGCAATCGCTACCCGCTGTTGCTGACCGCCGGACAGAAATGCCGGGTATTGGTCCGCCACACGGGACGCCAGCCCCACCTTGTCGAGGTAGCGCCGGGCGCGGTCCTCGGCTTCTTTCCTGTCGCAGCCCAGCACCCGGCGCGGGGCCATGGTGATGTTTTCCAGCACCGTCATGTGGCTCCACAGGTTGAAGTGCTGGAACACCATGGCCAGGCGGGTGCGAATCCGCTGCAGTTCATCGGCGTCGGCCACGTGCATGCCGTGACGATCCTTGATCATGCGGATGTTTTGCCCGTCGAGGCTCATGGCGCCGTCGTTGGGTTGTTCCAGGAAGTTGATGCAGCGCAGAAAGGTACTTTTACCCGAGCCGCTGGCGCCGATCAGGCTGATAACGTCGCCGGTCTTGGCCTTGAGCGAAACACCTTTGAGGACTTCATGGTCGCCATAGCTTTTATGCAGGCCTTCGATGGTCAATTTGTACATGGGGCGTGCATCCTCAAGGCGAAAGTAGATAGCCGCTGCGATAGGCTTCGGTGCCCGCGACGTGGGCGATCACCATGCCGGCAGTGGCCATGCGACGCAGCGAACGGGCGTACATCAGCCCGGCGGCGGAGCAGTGAACAGGAGTGACGCGATCGTTGATCGGATCAATGATCTCGGCGATCAGTTGCCCGGCTTCCAGGTACTGGCCCGGCAGCGCGGTGAACACCAGCAGGCCGCCGACGGGCGTGGCCACTGGTTCTACACCGGCCAGCGGTGTCGCCGGATAGGGCAGGTCGGGCAAGGGCGCGGGTTCGCCGGCAATCGCGCCGAAATGGATCAGGTAGTCGATCAGCGCCTGGCAGTCGAGGCAAGCCAGCGGGTGATTGACGTCGCCCTGACCGCGCAATTCGACGGTCACCGAAAAACTGCCCGGCGGAATGTCGAAGTGCTCGCCGAAGCGCTCCTTCAACTGCCACCAGAGCAGGGTGAAGCATTCGTCGAACGACTGACCGCCGGAATCGGTTGCCAGCAGGCTGGCTTCGGCGCCGATGTAGCGGGCCAGCGGCTCGACCTGCGGCCAGGCATCCGGCGTGGTGTAGAGGTGAGCGACCGCTTCGAAATCGCAATGCAGGTCGAGCACCATATCGGCGTCGCAGGCCAATCGTTGCAGGGTCAGGCGCTGGGATTGCAATTGGGTGGCGGCGGTCTGCCGGGCCAGCGCATCGCGCAGGTTGCTGCGGATCAGTTGCAGGTTGTGCTGCGGATCGTCACCGAGCTTGTCTTCGATCGCGTTGCCGACTTCCTCACTGAGGTCGACGAACCAGCGGTTGAAGTTCTGGCCGCTTTCCAGCTCGTAGCGGCCCAGTGGCACATCCATCAGCACCTGTTCCAGGCCCACCGGGTTGGCGATGGGTACCAGCACGATTTCGCTGCGCAGGCGCCCGGCGGCTTCCAGCTCCGCCAGGCGTTGCTTGAGGTGCCAGGCCACCAGCATGCCGGGCATTTCGTCGGCGTGCAGGGAGGCCTGGATGTAGATCTTGCCGTTGGCCGGTTGGGGGCCGAAGTGAAAACTGTGGATCTGTCTCGCGGTCCCGGGCAGCGGGGCCAGCAGGTCATGTTTCTGGTGGCGCATCTGTTGTTTCCTGAAGCTGGTTGAGTCCTAGTGGGTCGGCCCAAGGAAGGCCAGCCATCGGCGTTCGGCAAGGCGGAACAGGCCGACCAGCGCAAAAGTGACGGTCAGGTAGATCAGCGCGGCGATGCCGAACGACTGGAAGGTCAGGAAGGTCGCCGAGTTGGCATCCCGAGCGACTTTCAGGATGTCCGGGATGGTCGCGGTGAAGGCCACGGTGGTCGAGTGCAGCATCAGAATCACTTCGTTGCTGTAATACGGCAACGAACGACGCAGGGCCGACGGCATGATCACGTAGGCGTACAGCTTCCAGCCTGTCAGGCCGTAAGCCTTGGCCGCTTCCACTTCACCGTGGGCCATGCTGCGGATTGCTCCGGCGAAAATCTCCGTGGTGTAGGCGCAGGTGTTCAGGGCGAAGGCCAGGATGGTGCAGTTCATCGCATCGCGAAAGAATGCGTCCAGTACTGGCTGAGCTCGAATGGCGGCCAGGCTGTAGATCCCGGTGTAACAGATCAATAACTGAATATAGAGCGGCGTGCCACGGAACAGGTAGGTATAGAACTGCACCGGCCAACGGATGTAGAAGTGCGGCGATACACGGGCGATGGACAGCGGGATCGACACGATAAAACCGAAGAAGATCGAAGCGCTGAGCAGCCACATGGTCATGGCCAGGCCGGTGATGTTGTTGCCGTCGCTATAGAGGAAGGGTTTCCAGTATTCCTGCAGAAGTTCGATCATCGTACGGCCTCCCGGGTACCGGCGGAGTAACGACGTTCAAGCCAGCGCAGAATGAAGTTGGACGCGCTGGTGATCATCAGGTAGATCAGCGCGGCAAGTACCAGGAAGTAAAACAGCTGATAGCTGCTTTTGCCGGCGTCCTGGGCAGCCTTGACCAGGTCGGCGAGGCCGATGATCGACACCAGGGCGGTGGCCTTGAGCATCACCATCCAGTTGTTACCGATACCCGGCAGGGCATAACGCATCATCTGCGGGAACACCACGATCCAGAAACGCTGGCCGCGCTTGAGGCCATAGGCAGTGGCCGCTTCGACCTGACCCCTTGGGACGGCGAGAATCGCGCCACGGAAGGTTTCAGTGAAATACGCACCGTAGATGAAGCCCAAGGTGATGACCCCGGCACTGAACGGGTTGATCTCGATGTATTCCCATTCCATGTAATCGGTAAAAGAGGTCAGCCAGGTTTGCAGGCTGTAGAAGATCAACAGCATCAGGACCAGGTCCGGAACGCCACGAATGAGTGTGGTGTAGAGCTGGGCAGGCACGCGCATCAGTTTGACTTTTGACAGCTTGGCACTGGCGCCGAGCAGCCCGAGCAACACGGCCACCAACAGCGACAACGCCGACAACTTGATCGTCATCCAGGTGCCTTGCATCAGCAGCGGACCGAAGCCCTTGAGGCTGAAGGCAGAGAGCCCCAGATTTTCCAGTAGGTTTTCGAACATAAATCAGCAACCTGATCGGATGAAAAAAGCGCCCATCGAGAGATGGGCGCCGGGCATTATTTGCCGCTGTACAGATTCAGATCGCCAAAGTGTTTCTTCTGAATGGTGGCGTAGGTGCCATCATCGTGTAACGCTTTGATACCTTTATCCAAAAGTGCTTTCAGCTCGGTGTTACCTTTCTTAATGCCGATGGCTGTTTTGGCTGGCAGCAAAGCATTGTCGACCGGCTTGCTGACATTGTACTCGGCACCCTGTGGCGACTTCAGGAAGCCCATTTCGGCTTGCAGCATGTCCTGAATCCCTGCATCGAGACGACCGGAAGTCAAGTCGGCGTAGACCTGATCCTGGTTGGCGTAGGCCTGGGTTTTCACGCCGGCCTTGTCCAGAACGGCTTTGGCATAAGCTTCCTGAATGGTGCCTTGTTCGTAGCCGACGGTCTTGCCCTTGAGCGAGGCGACGTCTTCAGTCACGCCAGAACCTTTCTTGGACACGTAGGCGGTTGGGCCGGAGAACAGTTCGCTGGAGAAATCGATGGCTTTTTCACGGGCTTCGGTAACGGTCATCGACGAGATCACACCGTCGAATTTATTGGCTTTGAGGCCGGGAATCATGCCATCGAAGTCACTTTCGACCCACTTGCACTTGACCTTCAGTTCGGCGCAGATCGCGTTCCCCAGATCGATGTCAAAGCCTACCAGGCTGCCATCGGCCGCTTTCGACTCGAACGGTGCGTAGGAAGGGTCAACGCCGAAACGCAGTTCTTTGTACTCCTTCGCCATGGCGGAGCCAGCAGCCATGCACAACGCCAGTGCAGAAAGGGTCAGCAATGCTTTTTTCATTATTCAATCCCTAAAAACCAATATGAGCGCCTGTGGCGCAGAATTATTGTTACTGGAAAGCGTAAGACCTGTTGAAAGTAGCAATTTCCGAACCAGAGTGCCGAACAAGCGTTTTAAAAGGTACTTGGAAATGGCCGGAAACAGATTTATGCACGAAAACGGGCGCAGGGAAATGGGTGCACCAAATCATCTCGCCACAAAAGAACGGTTTGACTGAGCCGGGTCACCAGGCTCCCTACCTCGTCGACACGACTTGTCCTTGCGTCAGCGCAACGGCGATGGTGATGGCGATTCAACATTCAACCTCTATTTTGAATGTTGAATCGCTATCGTCGGAACGCCGCCCGGAGCCGGCTCGCTCCCACAGGTAAAGGGCGGGGTTACTTTCCTGGGGTCAGCGTCAACCGCGCCTTGCCATAGGCGTTGTCGAAGTTCTGCGGCTGCATCGGCAGGCTCATGTACTGGCCTTTGAGCCACGGTTCGATGCTGTTGAGGTAGTTCGGGCTGGCCGGGTTGCCGGATTGGCCGGTGCCGTTTTGTGCCATCAGCGGTTCGGACTGGCCGAAGTCGACGATAAAGCGCATGGCTGGCGCCAGCGTGGTGTTGAAGTCCTGGCCCCAGGCGAAGGCAGCGGTGTTGAGTGTGGTGTGATCGCCACCGGCCGGCAGCGGTCCGCGTACGGTCTGGCCGCTGCTGTTTTTCCATTCATAGCGATGCAGTTTGCCCCACTGCCAGGCTTTGTGATCGCCGCCCAACTGGCTGTCGCCTGCGCTGATCGCGGCGGCGAGGCTGCGAGCGAGGATCGCCGGTTTGTCTTCTTTCTGCGCGGTGCGCACGTCATCCCAGAACGGGCTGTCCTCACGCCCGAGCAAGTGATCGGCCTGGGCCGCGTAGGACAGCTTGCCGTCGGCGACAAAAGCTTTCCACGCCGGGTTGCTTTCCGGGCCCAGTTCATCGAGGAAGATCTGTCGGGTGCTTTCCTGCAGGAACAATTCGTAGATGGCCGCATCGGTGGAGGTCGGGCCGAGCTTGCCGTCGAACGCCATCAAGCGGCTGTAGGCTTCGTGTGCCTTGGCGCGATCGGCCGCCGGCAAGGCGTCCATGGCTTGTTTGAGTGGCTGGGCCATGCCCGGCGCTTCGAACATTTTCTTCAGCTTGGCAGCGAAGGTGGTGGTCTGGTCGTATTGCATGGCGATCAGGCTGCGGCTGTCGTGTTTGCCTGCGCTGGCCAGTTCGGCCAGGCGCTCGCCACGTTCCGGTGCCGCCCACGAGTTGGACAACTGCATGCCATAGCCATGGGGAATGACCCGCTGGTTGGCGGTGCCGAGCCAGCCCTGGGCCGGGTCCTGGTCGTAAGGGTGCAGCATCGGGTCGGCGTAACCGTCCCAATCGTATCGACCTTCCCAGCCCGGCGAGGGCAGCAAGCCTTCGCCTTCGCGGCGGTTGGGGTAACGACCGGTGACCTGCCAGCCGATGTGGCTGGCATCGGCGAACACCAGGTTCAGTGCGATGGCGCGGATTTCGCGGCTGGCATCCGAGGCTTTCTCGACGCTCTGGGCGCGGGACAGGTCGAAGAACGCGTCCAGGGTCTTGTCGTCGGTGAAGTTCGGCGTCTGCAAGGCCAGGCCGAAACCATTGGCCAGCGTGGTGCCCTGGGCGCTGTTGAGCAGCGGGCCATGACGGGTTTCGTACACGGCTTCGCGAATCGACCGCTGGCCTTTGACGAAGTAGGTTTCGTTGCGCACGATCGCCGTCTGCCACTTCCCGGCGTTTTCGTAGGTAAACCCGTTGCCCTGGCGCTTGATCTTCTCCAGGAACAGGTCCTGGTTGTCGCCCATCACGGACGTCATGCTCCACGCCACCTTGCCGTTGAAACCTCCAAGCACCATCGGCAGGCCCGCGATGGTCACGCCGGACGCCTGATACTTCGGCGCGCGAATCTGCACGTAACTGAACAACGAAGGCACGCCCAGCGGGCCGTGACTGTCACTGGCCAACAGGCTCTTGCCGCTGCGGCTGCGTTGCGGGGCGATGGCCCAGTTGTTCGACGAGGTGGCGCCCAGCAGGTTGAGGTCCGACAGTTGTCCCGTGGCTTTGCTGAGTTCAGCCAGCCCCGGCACTTGCCCGTTGAGCTTGAGGCCTTGCAGTTTTTCGCTTTCGGCGGCCGGCAGTTTTTCGTCGGGAGCCGACGGCGTCAGCCACGCCAGTTTGTCGGTGGTGACGGATTGGGCCAGCACCAACGAGGAAATTTCTTCCGGCAGGTTAGTCGACTGGCTGAAGTTCAACAGGCAGAAAATCAGCGCCGAATCTTCCGGCTGCCAGTATTCAGGCTGGTAACCAGTGGCCGCGAGGTCCGCCGGCAGTTTGTCGCGGTAGCGGAACAGGTAGGCGTTGACGCCCCGCGCATAGACTTCGAAGAAACGCTTGAGGCGTGGCGAAGAAGCCTTGTACAACTCGCCAGCACTTTTCTTCAGGTTGACCGCCCGCATGTAACGGTCGGCGTCCAACAGTTCGGCACCGTGCATCTCGGCCAAACGGCCCTGGGCCAGCAGGCGCAGGGTGACCATCTGCGTGATGCGGTCGCTGGCATGCACGTATCCGAGGGTGAACAGCGCGTCGTGGAAGCTGTTGCTTTCGATCAGCGGCATGCCCATGGCATTGCGACGCACCGAAACGCTCTGCGCCAGGCCCTTGAGTGGTTGTACGCCGGAGGTTGGCGGGAGGGTGTCCTGGGCGTTGAAGTTCTGACAACCGGTCAGGCTCAACACACCGGCCACTGCTGCGGCAACGCCGAACCGGGGTAGAAAATGAGTAAGGGCTGGCGAGGCCATGGCAAAGCTCCTGCGGGGGTAGAGGCGGCGGCGCGAAATAAAGGCGCTACGTTAGTGAGCGGGAGGTGGCCGCGCAAGCGGGGTACAAGGTTATTTCAGGATTTGTCTGATTATCCGAAAGATCGCAGCCTTGCCAGTCGCAATGGGGGATGTTGAAGTGCGACACGCTCAACAATCCTGGAGAAAAGTCGGCATGGAGCTCAAGGCAAACGCGGCACTGATCATCATCGATCAACAAAAAGGCATCCTGCATCCCAGGCTCGGCCGCAGGAATAACCCTCAGGCTGAAGAGCGCATGCTGGAATTGCTCGGCCATTGGCGGCGTACCGCTCGGCCGGTGATCCATGTGCAGCACCTGTCCCGCTCGGAGGACTCAGTGTTCTGGCCGCAGCAGTCGGGGGTGGAGTTTCAGGAACGGTTTCAGCCAATGGCCGGTGAACGCTTGATCCAGAAGCAGGTGCCGGATGCATTTTGCTCAACTGAACTGGAGGCTGCCTTGCGCGAGGCGGGGATCGGGCAGTTGATCATCGTGGGTGTCGCGACCCACAACTCGGTGGAATCCACGGCGCGTACCGCGGGCAACCTGGGGTTTGATACGTGGGTGGCCGAGGATTCGTGCTTTACCTTCGACAAGGCTGACTTTTTCGGCCATGCCCATAGCGCCGAAAAGGTGCATGCGATGTCGCTGGGGAATTTGCACGGCGAGTATGCGACGGTTGTAAGCAGCGCGCAGATCCTGTCAGCTGACTAAGCACCTGTGGGAGCGAGCTTGCTCCGGGCGGCGTTCCGACGATGGCAGTCTGACTGACACAGTCATAGTGAATGTGCCACCGTCATCGCGAGCAAGCTCGCTCCCACAGGAGAGGGCGGTGATTCAACAGGCGAAGCTAATCTTCGCCCGAAGCATCAAGCGCCGTGGCACTTCTTGAATTTTTTGCCGTTGCCGCATGGGCACGGATCGTTGCGGCCGACGTCTTTCAGGGCATTGCGCACCGGTTCCTGGTGAGCGTGGCCGCAGTTCGGACCGTGGACATGGCCGTGGTCGTGATCATGGTGGTGATGGTCATGGTCATGGTCATGATCGTGGTTGCAGTCAGGGCCGTGGACATGGGGTTGCTGGGTCATCGGTGTTGCTCCGGAATTAAATCGGCGGCGATTATCACGCCATTGCGCGCCAGGTGCACGTAGTGGGCGATGAATATACCGGTTTCCAGTTCACCTTCCAGACGATAGGGAATGGGTTGATCGGATTTTTTCAGCAGTTTGGCCAGATCACGGACCTTGGACCACAGGTTGGTGCGGATCGGCACCTTGAAGTAAGCGCTGTGCCTGGGGCCGATGGTGAACCAGTGTTCGTACTCGCCGTCGGCCAGCAGTATGTCACCCAAGTGAACGCGGTACTCCAGACTGCGCACGGTCAGGTCACTGTCGTTGGGGTTGTCGATGCGAAAATGCAGGAGGAATTTCTGTTCCAGCAGTTTGGCGCTGACCACCTCGATCTTCAGCAGATGGACCTCGGGGTCCGGCAAGTCGTCGTCGAACCACGATGCGCAGCCGCCGAGTCCCAGTGTCAGGAACAACGTGAGCAGACAGAGTGCGCCGCGGCGGATGATCATCGTGGTGTTTCTCCCTTGAGCCCCAGTCTAGACCCAAAAGATCGCAGCCTTCGGCAGGTCCAGCGTGGTGGACAGTCATTCCATGTCCTAACTGCTGAAATACCCTGCACAACACTTCTTGAATTTCTGCCCGCTGGCGCACGGGCACGCGTCATTGCGTCCGAGTTTGAGCTGCACGGTGGGGTCGATGAAATACCAGCGCCCGGTGTTCTGTACGAACGATGAGCGCTCTCGATGACTGTGCTCGCCATTGCTGTCGTGCCAGCGCGCGGTGAAGGTCACGAAAGCGTGTTCAGGCTGGCCGCCCAGCACCTCGGAGCTTTCCACCTCAAGGCCCAGCCACGTGCTTTGCGCGCTCCAGTCGCTGATCGATTGACGGTCCAGGCCGGCCTGTTGGGCGGGCAGGGTGGTGGCCACCAGATAGTCGACCAACCCCAGCACATAGGCGCTGTAGCGTGAGCGCATCAAGGCTTCCGCGCAGGGCGCCGGGTGTCCGGCATGGTAGTGACCGCAGCAGGCGTCGAGCAGGGTGCCGCTGCCGCATGGGCAAATGGATGTACTCATTGCATTACCACCAGTATTTCCCGAAGTTTTCCGGATTGGCCCAGAAGCGCGAATTGAGCCAGTCGGGGACTTGTTTGTATTCAAACAGATCGTAGGTAAACAGGGTCAAGACCTGTTCGTCCCGTTGAAAGCGTTCGCTGGCTTGCAGGGCCAGGGAGAAAAAGTCGGTTTCCTGCCAGCCACAGGCCGGCAGGTCTGCCAGCACTGCGATAYGGCTGGCGTTGAGGTTGCGAATGCCGCCCAGCAGGTTCAGGCCGTCGCGCTTGGGCAAATGCTCCAGGCAATCGACCACCAGGGCCAGGTCGAAACGGCGGGCCGCCAACTCGTCGGGCAACGGCCCGGGGGCAGCGAAAGCAACACAGCTGTCCGGGTGGGCGAGTTTGAAAGCTTCCAGTGCCGGGAACTCGCTGGCGCCGATCAACAACAGGCGCGCGGGGGCATATCGGTCAAGTAAAGCGGCCAGTGCCTGCTGCGGCGTGCGTGAAGAAATACCTGCAATCATCGAAGATCCTCAATCAGATCTGCCAAGACTAGCCTGCCCGAACGTTTGGGCCTAGAGCGCCCTGGCGACAAAAGCGCCAAGCTGCCGTTAATACGCGAATAAACAGCATGGCCTATTGCTGGCGGAGTTTAAAACTCGGGTCTTTACTACCTGAATCGGTTCTAAGCCGATCCCTCAGGAGAAAACTAGATGAGCATAGTTCGGACAGCATTACCCTTGGTTCTGCTAACCAGTGTCTTGACTGGTTGCGCAGGTTTGCAGAAAACCGACTGGCCGACCTGTGCGGCGGTTGGTGGTGTTGTGGGGGCGGGCCTCGGTGCGACCGAAAGCTCGGCATGGGCAGGGTATGGTGCTCTGCTCGTCGGCGGTACGGCAGCGGCTTATTGCTGGGTGCACGGTGATGGCGACGAAGACGGCGATGGTGTGCTGGATAGTCGCGACAAGTGCCCTGGCACGCCTAAAGGCGTTCGGGTCGATGCCAACGGTTGCCCACCACCACCACCTGTGGTCGAAGAGGCGGTTGTGGTCCAGGAAGAAACCATCGTCATCCGCGATGTTCACTTCCAGTTTGATAAAGCCACGCTTACCTCGTCCGACAAACAGGTACTCGACAAGATTGCCACTCGCCTGAAAGCCGAAGCCCCGACTGCTCAACTGACCGTAACCGGCCATACCGACAGTGTGGGCAGCGATACCTACAACCAGAAACTCTCGGATAAACGCGCGCACTCGGTGGTTGAATACCTCATCGAGCAAGGCGTACCTCGCAGCAACTTCGTGTCGGTTGTCGGTGCCGGTGAAAGCCAGCCGGTTGCGGACAACAAAACCGCTGACGGTCGTGCACAGAACCGTCGTACCGAAATCAAAATCCAGCGTTAAGCCCCCCTCGCATCCGCGCCTTGTGCAGTCGCGGATGCGGGTCTTTACTCCTGTGTAACCGGTATTGGCCGGTACACAGGAGCTTTCAATATGATCGTTCTCACAAGGACCGTCTTGCCGGTTCTGCTACTTGGCAGCCTGTTGACCGGTTGCGCGACCCACAGCGATGGTACTGCCCCCCTCAATCAACGAACCTGGCCAATTTGCAGCCTCATCGGCGGCCTGGTCGGTGGTGGCCTGGGCGCAATCGAAAGTGGCAGTTGGGCCGCGGGTGGGGCGGCGCTGGGTATCTTGTCCGGTGGGTTGATCTGCTATGCCCAGGATGGCGACGAAGACGGCGACGGCGTTTTCGACCGACGCGACCGTTGCCCTGACACCCCCGCCAATACCCCGGTCGACCATCGCGGTTGCCCGGCGCCGCAGTATCCGGACAGCGTCCAGGCCGAACCTGCGCAATCCGAAGTCATTACTCTGAGCGACGTACTGTTTGTCTTCAATCAATCCGACCTGACCCCGACGGCGAAGAGTCAACTGGACGCGTTGATGAGCAAGTTTGAGGATGCCGATGTGGTCAGCATCAAGGTGGTCGGCCATACCGACGGCGTCGGTTCGGATGCCTATAACCAGGCCTTGTCGGAGCGGCGTGCCAGCAGCGTGGCGGAGTACCTGTTGAGCCAGGGTGTCGCGCCGAACAAAGTCACCAGCGAAGGCAAGGGCGCGAGCCAACCGATTGCCGACAACGAAACAGAAGCAGGCCGTGCGAAAAACCGTCGCGTGGACCTGCATATAAATCGCTGAGCCAAGAGATAGAGCCGTCGGGCGACAGGTGTGAACGCGGCGACGGCCGTTCGGCGGCCCCCATGAAGATTTTTCCGTTGCCCTCTGGCTTAACCCGCGTGGAAGCCGTTACTGTGCGCGCAAACAATAATTCTCATCGGGGGCGCGTATGAAAGTCTTATGGGGGCTGGGGCGGGTACTGACCCTGCTGTTCTGGTCGGTGGTGCTGGTCAATCTGCTCACACCCTTCGTCTTTCCGCTGCACCCGTTGGTCAATCTGGCCGGTGGCCTGTTGGGGTTCATCCATCTTCTGGAAGCGTTGCTGTGCTATCGCAGCCTCCGGGGTCGCGCCCATCCCTGGCTTGACCGCCTGAAGATCGTCATTTTCGGTGTGTTCCACCTGCAAACCATTCCAGCCCCCACCGCTTCGAAGGCTTCCCATGCGTAAACTCTGTCTGCTCGCCGCACTCATCAGCCCATTGGCCAGCGCACAGGTGGTGAGTGTCGAACCCAACTCGCTGATGCGCTTGCCCAATACCGCCAGCACCCTGCAATTGGAACGCCTGGAAGTGGCCGATTACGGCACCTTGCTGATTCCCTCGAACGTGACCGAAGTCACGGTGGGTGAATTGCATCTGGGGCGTGAAGCGCGCATTGCCATCGTGCCGGGGGAACAGGCGCTGGCGCTGAAGGTCCGTCGCGCTGATTTGTCCGAAGGCAGCCAGATCACCGCGCGTGGCGCACCGGGGACCTATCAGAAGGCTGCCCGATCCGGACGTAACCTCGATTTGCAGATCAAGGCACTGAACGCTCCGCAATTGATCGTTGATGCTCGCGGTGGTGCGGGCGCACCGGGGTTTGTGGGTCTTGATGGGGCCAACGGCCAGGAACCGGGCTGTACCTGGGGGCAGGCCGGTCGTGGCGCGGATGGCAGTGATGGCAGCAATGGTCAGCCGGGCGCACCGGGGGCGCTGGTCAAACTGGCAGTGCCGCACGACTTCCCGGCAGACCGGATCAAAGTTCAGGTGGCCGGCGGTGCCGGTGGCCTGGCCGGCCCAGGTGGCAAACCGGGCGCGGGTGGCAAGGCCAAGGGCTGCCTGATTTACAAGGCTGATGGCGGCAAGAACGGTAAACCTGGCGCGGATGGGCAGCCGGGGTCTGAAGGCGCGGCGGGTTCGGTGACAGTGCAGCGGATGTAAGAAGCGCCGAGAGCCCTGTGGCGAGGGGGCTTGCCCCCGTTCGGCGGCGAAGCCGTCGCAAACCGGGCACCGCATGCCTTCAGAGAAATTGCGGATACCGAATCAGGGGTCGCTTCGCAACCCAACGGGGCGATGCGGCGTTCCGACAAGCCCCCTCGCCACAAAAGCCCCCTCCGGCTACATTTGCTTCAAAACATCGGCCGAGCCGCAGCGATCGCCACCAAAGCCAACCCCACCATCAGATTGATCCCCACCAACTTGCGGATCCGCCCCAGCACCGCTGCACCCGCGGGCCAATCCTGTTCTGCCACGGCGGTGCGCAGTTCCGGCAGCATCAGCGCCTGGATGCGGATAAACAGCGCGGTCATCACCACATACAGGCCCATCATCACCTGCACATAGCGCGGTGCGGTTTCAAAGCCGTTGAAGTGCATATGCAGCATGCCCACGCCGCTGACTGGCAACAGCACGACCGCCACCCAGACCCAGCGGAAAAAACCTTGAAACACTTCTATCCATAACTTCAGCCGGGCAGGGCCTTCAAGTGCCTTGATCGCGGCGGGGCGCAGGACCATCCAGGCGAAAAACATGCCGCCGACCCAGACCAGGGCCGCCAGTACATGCAGGCTATAAATGAGGCTAAAAGGTGTCATTGGGGTACTCCGTTCTGCGCGGGATTAATTAGCGGGGTATGATAGCGGCGATCCGAACCACTGAAAATTTATCCAGCGTTTTTTGCGCCCGACAATCCATGATCAGCACCGAACTCAAAACCACGATCCAGGGCGCCTACTCGCGTTTTCTCGAAGCCAAGAGCCTCAAGCCGCGCTACGGCCAACGCCTGATGATCGCCGAAGTCGCCAAGGTCCTGGGTGACATCGACACCGACGACGAAGGCCGGCGCAGTGGCGATCCCGCAATTGTCGCGGTGGAAGCCGGCACCGGTACCGGCAAGACCGTGGCCTACAGCCTGGCGGCGATTCCCACGGCGAAGGCCGCGGGCAAACGCCTGGTGATCGCCACGGCCACCGTGGCCCTGCAAGAGCAGATCGTTTACAAGGACTTGCCTGACCTGATGCGCAACAGCGGGCTGAATTTCAGCTTCGCCCTGGCCAAAGGGCGCGGGCGCTACATGTGCCTGTCCAAGCTCGACATGTTGCTTCAGGAAGGCCACGCGCAGACCGCCACGGCGCAGTTGTTCGAAGAAGAAGGTTTCAAGATCGAGGTCGACGAGGCCAGCCAGAAGCTGTTCACCAGCATGATCGAAAAACTCGCCGGCAATAAGTGGGACGGCGACCGCGACAGTTGGTCCACCGCCCTGGAAGACGCCGACTGGGCGCGGCTGACCACCGACCACAGCCAGTGCACCAACCGCCATTGCCCGAACTTTGGCCAGTGCGCCTTCTACAAGGCCCGCGAAGGCATGGGCAAGGTCGACGTGATCGTTACCAACCACGACATGGTCCTGGCCGACCTGGCCCTGGGCGGCGGCGCCGTGCTGCCGGATCCGCGCGACACCATCTACGTGTTCGACGAAGGCCACCACCTGCCGGACAAGGCCATCGGCCACTTCGCCCATTACACGCGCCTGCGCTCCACCGCCGACTGGCTGGAAACCACTGCCAAGAACCTCACCAAACTGCTGGCCCAGCACCCGCTGCCGGGGGACCTGGGCAAGTTGATCGAGCAGGTGCCGGAGCTGGCGCGGGAGATCAAGACCCAGCAGCAGTTCATGTTTACCGCGTGCGAGCAGATTGCCGATTTCAAACCCGGCGAAGACGTTGAAGGCCGCGAGCGCCCGCGTCATCGATTCGTCGGCGGGGTGATTCCCGAGCACATGCGTGAAATGGGCATCGAACTGAAGAAAGGCTTCGCGCGCCTGACCGATCTGTTTACCCGCCTGACCGACCTGCTCAAGGAAGGCATGGACGGCGAGGTCAACATTGGCATCGCCAGCAACCAGGCCGAAGAGTGGTATCCGCTGTTCGGCAGCCTGCTGTCGCGTTCTTCCGGCAACTGGGAGTTGTGGACCGCCTTCACCGTCGAAGACCCGGAAGACAACCCGCCGATGGCCCGCTGGCTGACCCTGGCCGAAAGCGGTTCGCTGTTCGACATCGAAGTCAACGCAAGCCCCATCCTCGCGGCGGAAATGCTTCGCCGCAACCTGTGGAACGTGGCGTATGGCTGTCTGGTGACTTCGGCGACCTTGACGGCCCTCGGCACTTTCGACCGCTTCCGCATGCGCGCCGGCTTGCCGAAAAAGGCCGTGACGGCGGTGGTGCCAAGCCCGTTCCATCACGCCGACGCCGGTGTGTTGCGGGTACCGAACCTGAACGCCGATCCGCGTGATGCAGCGGCGCATACCGCCGCGATCATTCGTGATCTGCCCGAGTTGGTCGAAGGCTCGCGGGGCACGCTGGTGCTGTTTTCCTCGCGTAAACAGATGCAGGACGTGTTCGACGGCCTCGACCGCGACTGGCGCAAGCAAGTGTTCATCCAGGGCAACCTGTCGAAACAGGAAACCCTCAACAAGCACAAGGCGCGAGTCGATGGCGGCGACTCCAGCGTGTTGTTCGGCTTGGCGAGCTTCGCCGAAGGGGTCGACTTGCCCGGTGCCTATTGCGAGCACGTGGTCATTGCCAAGATTCCTTTCTCGGTGCCCGATGATCCGGTCGAAGCGGCGCTGGCCGAGTGGATCGAAGCCCGGGGCGGCAATCCATTCATGGAAATCTCCGTGCCGGACGCCTCGCTGAAATTGGTCCAGGCCTGCGGTCGCTTGCTGCGCACCGAAGAAGATCGCGGCACCATCACCTTGCTCGACCGGCGCCTGGTGACCCAGCGCTATGGCAAAGCCATCCTCAACGCGTTGCCGCCGTTCCGTCGAGAAATTTCCTGAAGCACCGGTGGGCAGTTTTGCCCACCGCGTTGTCTATCTCTCTGCCACCGCTTTTTCACTGGCCCATTGAAGGTCGTTAGGGAGAATTTCGTTCTCATGATTTGCCGTTCGTTGCCTGCTGTTTTTGCCCTGCTGTTCGCAACACCGCTGTTGGCCGCCCCCGCCAGCCAGCAGATGCTGTTCAACTTTGTGCGCCCCGCCGACGTGGTCCAGGTGGCGACTCAGGACGCCAGCCTGCCGCAATCCAACGCCGAGCAAACCCCCGAGGGCGAAGTGCTGCGCCGGGTGACGTTCAACCCGGTCGCCCGGCCGACTTTGCGCCTGACCCCGCAAACCGGTGCCTGGGACTGGTCGCAGTCGGGCGTCATGAGCCTGCGGATCCAGAGCGCGATGAACTGGGCCTTGACCCTGTACGTGACCATCCAGAGCAACGACGGCAAGACACTGGTCAGCCGCGTCGATCTGCCGGCGGGGCCTGCGCAAACCCTGTTGGTGCCTTTGTACGCGACATCACCGCTGAGCCAGGGCATGAAGGCTGGCCCGCCGATGCCAATGACCGTCGAGGGTCAGCGAGTGTTGCTGGCCAGCAGCGCCGGTGAACTGGATCTCAGCCAGGTGGTGTCGGTGAGTTTGTCGATGGACCAGCCCAAAGCCGCGCAAAGCATCCTGCTGGAGCGTTTTGGTGTGCAGGACGGCGAGTCGGTCACCCAAGCCGTGTATGGCGGGTTGGTGGATGCTTACGGTCAGTCGACCCGGGACAAATGGCCGGAAAAAATCAGCAGCGACGAACAACTGAAAAGCGCCGCCGCCAAAGAGCAGCAGCAACTGAAAACCTGGCTGGCCGAACGTGAGAAGTCGTCCCTGGACAAGTTCGGTGGT
This sequence comes from Pseudomonas sp. P4_B4, assembly GCF_056402255.1. Taxonomy (NCBI): domain Bacteria; kingdom Pseudomonadati; phylum Pseudomonadota; class Gammaproteobacteria; order Pseudomonadales; family Pseudomonadaceae; genus Pseudomonas; species Pseudomonas sp. P4_B4. The sequence continues at coordinate 29,465 of NZ_JBFUHS010000005.1, read as the reverse complement.
CTGACCAAAGGCCCGTCCTTCAAGGCCAGCGGCTTTTTCCGCACCGAGAAACGCGACGGACGCTGGTATCTGGTGACGCCGGAAGGCCATCCGTTTTATTCGCTAGGGGTTAACACCGTCGCTGCAGACGTCAACCAGACCTACGTTGCCGGTCGCGAATGGATGTTCGAATCCCTGCCCAAGGCTGAAGAGGCCCTGGCCAGTCATTACGGCGAAGGCGACAACCGTGGTGGCAACGGAGCCGATCAGGGCCGCGGCTACAATGCCGGGCGCTGGTACGACTTCTACGGCGCCAATCTGCAACGTCTGAATGGCGATCCGTGCGCGAAGGGTAGCGATACCAAGGCCGGTGTCGCCGAAGCGGCCAAGACCGAAGCGACAGAAGCGACAGCCGTAGAGCCAAAACCTGCCGAACCGTGTAAGGCGCAGTTCGACGAGCAGCGCTGGGCCAGTCACACCCTTGATCGTTTGCAGGCCTGGGGTTTCAACACCATCGGCAACTGGAGCGCCCCCGTACTGGGCGACGCGGATCGCGTGCCGTACACCTTGCCGCTGTCGATCGTCGGCGACTACGCCAGCATCAGCACCGGCACTGATTGGTGGGGCGGCATGCCCGACCCGTTCGACCCGCGTTTCGCCATGGCCACCGAGCGTGCAGTGGCGATTGCTGCCCGCGACCATCGTGACGATCCGTGGCTGATCGGTTACTACGCCGACAACGAACTGGCCTGGGCCGGCCCCGGCGATGAACCGAAAGCCCGTTATGCCCTGGCCTACGGCACCTTGAAAATGACCACCGACGTGCCGGCCAAGCGCGCATTTCTCAAGCAGCTGCGTGACAAGTACCGCAATCAGGCTGGCCTGTCGAAAGCCTGGGGCATTGATCTGCCAGCCTGGGAGCTGATGGAAGATCCGGGGTTCGTACCACCGCTCCCGAGCGCCGAGCATCCGGAAATCGAAGCCGACTTCAAATACTTCCAGAAGGTCTTTGCCGACACTTACTTCAAGACCATCTCCGACTCGCTCAAGTGGCACGCGCCGAACCAGTTGCTGCTCGGCGGCCGTTTCGCGATCAGCACGCCGCAAGCCCTGGAGTCCTGCGCCCAGTACTGCGACGTGTTGAGCTTCAACATGTACACCCTGCAACCTCAGGATGGTTACGACTTCGCCAAGTTGCGCAGTCTCGACAAACCGGTGCTGATCACCGAGTTCAATTTCGGCTCGGCTGATCGTGGCCCGTTCTGGGGTGGCGTTACGCCGTTGGCGAAGGAAGAGGACCGCGGTCCGGCGTATGCCAACTTCCTCAAGCAGGCATTGAGCGAGCCGTCGATTGTCGGCGTGCATTGGTTCCAGTACCTCGATCAACCGGTTACCGGGCGCTTGCTTGACGGTGAAAACGGTCACTTCGGGTTGGTGGGCATCACTGATCTGCCGTTCCAGGGTTTTGTCGACAGCGTGCGCAAGAGCAACCTGGCGACAGTCGAGCAACTGGGCAAAGAGGCCGAGAAGGCTGCGGCCGCCGCCGACAAAGCCAGCCACGACGCCGAGGGCGGCCGCAAGGCCGAGGCCGGCAAGGGGCCGGGGAAGGGCGCTGGTGGGCATTCCGGCAAAGGCCATTAATCCCTGAAACCCCGTGGCGAGGGGGCTTGTCCCCTCGCCACAACCATCCAGCCCAACCCTGTTCCCAAAACCCTCAAGGGCTGGAACAATGCCGACCACTTTGTAGAGCGTTAATCCGGGGAGTTGCGGGTGCAGATTCAGGGTCATTACGAGCTTAAGTTCGAAGCGGTGCGAGAGGCGTTCGCGGCGCTGTTCGACGATCCCCAGGAGCGTGGCGCAGCGTTGTGCATTCAGGTCGGCGGCGAAACCGTCCTCGATCTGTGGGCCGGTACTGCCGACAAGGACGGGGCCGAGGCCTGGCACAGCGATACCATCGCCAACCTGTTCTCCTGCACCAAGACCTTTACTGCCGTCACCGCGCTGCAATTGGTGGCCGAAGGCAAGCTGCAACTGGATGCCCCGGTCGCGCGCTACTGGCCCGAATTTGCCGCTGCCGGCAAAGAGTCCGTCACCCTGCGTCAACTGCTCTGTCATCAGGCCGGCCTTCCGGCATTGCGCGAGTTACTGGCCCCCGAAGCCCTTTACGACTGGCAAACCATGGTCGACGCCCTGGCCGCCGAAACGCCGTGGTGGACGCCGGGCGAAGGCCACGGTTACGCGGCGATCACCTATGGCTGGCTGGTCGGCGAATTGCTGCGCCGTGCCGACGGTCGCGGGCCGGGTGAATCCATCGTCGCGCGGGTCGCCAAACCGTTGGGCCTGGACTTCCATGTGGGCCTGGCCGACGCAGAGTTCCATCGCGTGGCCCACATTGCGCGGGGCAAGGGCAATGTCGGCGACGCCGCCGCCCAGCGCCTGCTGCAAGTAACCATGCGTGAGCCAACGGCCATGACGACCCGGGCGTTCACTAACCCGCCGTCGATCATGACCAGCACCAACAAACCCGAGTGGCGACGCATGCAACAGCCGGCCGCCAATGGTCATGGCAATGCCCGCAGCCTGGCCGGGTTCTACGCCGGCCTGCTCGACGGCAGCTTGCTGGAAAGCGAAATGCTCGATGAATTGACTCGTGAGCACAGCCTCGGCGAGGACAAGACTTTACTGACCCGGACCCGTTTCGGCCTGGGCTGCATGCTCGATCAACCGGACGTTGCCAATGCCACCTTCGGCCTTGGCCCGCGGGCGTTTGGTCATCCGGGTGCCGGCGGCTCCATCGGTTTTGCCGACCCGGAGCACGATGTGGCTTTCGGATTTGTGACAAATACCCTGGGGCCGTACGTCTTGATGGACCCGCGCGCGCAAAAGCTGGTGCGGGTTCTGGCCACTTGTCTGTAAAAGCGGCTATCGGGCTCCAGGGCTGGAACCCGATAACCTTTTCAGTTTCAAAGCGTCTGTTTATACCGGCCAATGTGGCCTGATTTTTTTGACTTCATTTTTGTGGATATCCAATGTCATCCAATAAAACCCTCGCCTTGGCCCTGTGCTTCGCTATTACCGGTTGCGCACAGACTCCACAGAAAGACGCGACGGCACCTGTCGCCAAGACTGAAAGCGGCAGCCTCTGGTACTGGCCGTTCGGTTCCGACGACAGCGCCGGCAAGCCAGTGGTCAAGCCGGAGGTGAAACCTGCAGTCAAACCTGTTGCGCTGGCCAAGGCCGAAACCGATAGCGCCAGCAAGTGGTGGTGGCCGTTTGGCGGAAGCGAGCAAAGCGCCGCCAAGGCTGTGCCGATGCCAGACCCGAAAGTCACCCAGGCCTGGCTTGACGACTACGAACCGCGTCTGCGCGAGGCGGTCAAGGGCAGCAACATGCAACTCGAGCGCCGCGAAAACGTGCTGGTGGTGACTGCGCCGGTCGAAGGCTCGTTCAACCCTGATCGTCCAGCCATGCTGCTGCCGGTCACACTCGGCCCGTTTACCCGGGTTGCGAAGATCCTTGAAGCCGATCCAAAGACCGCTGTGTTGATCCTCGGCCACAGCGATACGTCCGGCGCTGCGCCTGCCAACGTCAAACTGAGCCAGGAGCGTGCCCAGGCCGTTGCGGCAATTTTCCGCCTCAGTGGTTTGCAGCGTGATCGCTTGATGTTGCGTGGCCTGGGCGGTGATGCACCGCGTGCCGCCAACGACAGCGTGCAAGGGCGTGCGTTGAACCGCCGCGTGGAACTGCTGGTGACCCCACAGAACACCATGGTCGCGCTGCTGAGCAAGTACAACATGCCGGCCCCGGCGCCTGTGAACATGGTCGCTGCCGCTGACGTCAAACCGGTCGCCAAGCCTGTGACACCAGCCCCGGCTGCAAAAAAAGCGGCCGTCCCGACCATGAAAAAGGCGCCAGCCAAAAAAGCACCGGCCAAGAAAACACCAGCGAAAACCGCAACGCCGGCAAAAAAGACCACGCCAGCCAAAGCCTCCGCGGCTGACAAGAAAGTCGTTGCCACCGATACTGCAAAACAGTGATTCGCTAACCAAAAGGAATGCGCCATGACCCAGGGCCTGGCTGATATGCGTCGTGACTACACCCGTGATGGCCTGACCGAGGCACAAGCCCCGGCCGAGCCGTTTGCGCTGTTCCACCAGTGGTTCGCCGACGCGGTGAAAACCGAACAGGCGCCGGTGGAAGCCAACGCCATGACCCTGGCTACCGTCGACCAGGACGGTCGGCCACATTGTCGCATTCTGTTGCTCAAGGGCCTGGACGAACAGGGCTTCACCTTTTTCACCAACTACGAAAGCGCCAAGGGTCAGCACCTGGCCGCGAATCCGTTCGCGGCCATGACGTTTTTCTGGCCGGCGCTGGAGCGCCAGGTGCGCATCGAAGGGCGGGTGGTGAAGGTCACGCCTGAAGAGTCCGACGCCTATTATCAAGTCCGTCCGCTGGGCAGTCGCCTGGGGGCCTGGGCATCGCCGCAGAGCCGCGTGATCGCCGGTCGTGGCGAGCTCGAAACGCTGCTCAAGGACACCGAGCAACGTTTCAGCGACACCCAGCCGCATTGCCCGGAACACTGGGGCGGTTATCGCCTGCTGCCGGAGCGCATCGAATTCTGGCAGGGCCGCCCAAGCCGCCTGCACGACCGCCTCAATTACCGCCAGCAGGGCGCCGACTGGATTCTTGAACGTCTGGCACCCTGAGCAGTCTACCGACCGGGATAGCCTGCTGCAGCGGCCTCCAGCCACTTCGGCAGGTCTCGACGCTTGATCTTCTGCGCCTGAGCACTCGCCAATTGTTCGAGCATGAAGGCTTTTTTCTGCTCGTCCTTGCCCGCCAGCGCTAGCGCCAGGTCGCGGTCCATCCAGCGTTTGATCCGCACGTACAACCACCAATGGAAGTACAAACCGGCAACAGTCGTGACGACAATGATAAAGTAGTCCATTGAAATCCTTGGCCAGTGGGGCAGCTTTGCGAATTTGCCGCTACTGTGTGAGTTCGTGGCGGCGCCTTAACGGAGCCTGAATCAAACCAATTTTACCCGGGCGATACCGTGACAGGCGTCAAGCTGCGGAGTTTAATGAATATCTGTTTCTTTGGAGTTGATGCTATGCGTAAGTCTGTTCTGCTGGTTGCTTCCTTTTCCACGATGGCGATGTTGCTCACTGGTTGCCAATCGAGCCTGACCGGTGACTCCTATTCCCGTGACGAGGCGCGTCGTGTGCAGACCGTTCGCATGGGCACCATCGAAGCATTGCGTCCGGTGAAAATCGAAGGCACCAAAACCCCGATCGGCGGTGCTGCAGGTGCAGTGGTCGGCGGCGTTGGCGGCAGCTCCATTGGTGGCGGCAAAGGCAGCGTCGTTGCTGCCGTCATCGGTGCTGTGGCCGGCGGCCTGATCGGTTCGGCTGCTGAAGAAGGCCTGACCCGCACCCAAGGCGTGGAAATCACCGTACGCGAAGACGATGGCAGCATGCGCGCCTACGTTCAGGAAGTTCAGCCGAACGAAGTGTTCCGTGTTGGCGAGCGTGTGCGCATCGCAAGTGTGAATGGCACCAGCCGCGTTTCGCACTAAGCGCAAACACCGGATAAACAAAAAACCCGATCAGGTGACTGATCGGGTTTTTTGTTTTTAGCTGAGGTGAGTCTTGATTGGTGCCAGGCGTTATCGGTTTATCAGGATGCCAGGTTGGAGCTCTTGCGGCTCGCCATCGCTGTCACCCCATAACCGATCAGCGCGGCCAGAATCGAACCGGTCAAGATCCCCATGCGGTCCATCCCGGCGAAATCACTCACGCCTGGCTCAAAGGCCAGCGAGCCGACAAACAGACTCATCGTGAAACCAATGCCGCAGAGAATCGCCACGCCCAGTATCTGGCCCCAATTGGCGCCTTGGGGCAGGGCGGCGATACCGGTTTTCACGGCCAGCCAGGTCAGGCCGAAGACTCCGACGGTCTTGCCTAGCAGCAGCCCGATGGCGATGCCCATGGGAACGTGGTGAGTGAAGCTCTCGACGGTGACACCGCTCAGGGACAGGCCGGCATTGGCAAAGGCGAACAGCGGCAGGATGCCGTAGGCGACCCACGGGTGCAGGGCGTGTTCCAGGGTCAGCAGCGGCGAAGGCTCGGCATTTTTCGTGCGTAGCGGAATGCAGAAAGCCAGGGTCACGCCGGCCAGCGTGGCGTGGACACCGCTCTTGAGCACACAGACCCAGAGGATCAAGCCAATGATCATGTACGGCCCGAGCTTGACCACGCCAAGCCGGTTCATCCCGATCAGCGCCGCAATACAGGCCGCGGCCAGCGCCAGGGACAGGGTCGACAACGCGCCGGAATAGAAGATCGCAATGATGATGATCGCGCCGAGGTCGTCGATGATCGCCAGGGTCATCAGGAACAGTTTCAGCGATACCGGAACCCGTTTGCCCAGCAATGCCAGCACGCCAAGGGCGAACGCGATGTCGGTAGCGGTCGGGATGGCCCAGCCGTTCAGGGCCGGTGGCGTGTCGCGATTGAGGTACCAGTAGATCAGCGCCGGCACCACCATGCCACCAATGGCGGCGGCACCGGGCAGGACGATTTGCGACGGTTTGGACAACTGGCCGTCGAGGACTTCGCGCTTCACTTCCAGGCCGATCAGCAGGAAGAACAGCGCCATCAGGCCGTCGTTGATCCACAGCAGCAACGGCTTGGCGATTTTCAGCGCGCCGATCTGCGCCACCACGGGGGTGTCCAGCAGGCCGTTGTACAGCCACGACAGCGGCGAGTTGTTGATGATTAGAGCCAGAACGGCAGCGGCGATCAGTAGCAGACCGCTGGCAGCTTCCAACTGAAAGAAACGCGTGAAAGTGCTACGCAGAGGCAAGGTCGCTCTCCATCTGTGAATTCAAAAGGTGTTACACCCTAACAAGTACTGTTAGTTGTTAAAACAAAAGTTATATTCTTTTTTGTTATATGTCGTTACAGAGTGATCCGTCAACACCGACCTGAGCCTAGCAGTTGCCGGGCGTATTGGACCCCAGCTGTATCTGTGCTGAATGTAGGTTTTTTCCTAAGCTTGTTCGATGAGCCTTGTTAAAGGCCGACTCCTGCCCGATTCAACGAGAAAACCATCATGAGCGACAACCGACAGTGGTCCCGCGAAGCGATCCGGATCATCGAAGCCGATTTCCAGCGCAGCGCCGACACCCACTTGATCCCCTTGCCGCTGCCGGGTTTTCCGGGCATCGAGTTGTACTTCAAGGATGAGTCCAGCCACCCCACGGGCAGCCTCAAGCACCGCCTGGCCCGTTCGCTGTTCCTGTATGCGCTGTGTAACGGCTGGCTCAAGCCCGGCGCGCCGGTCATTGAAGCTTCCAGCGGTTCGACGGCGATTTCTGAAGCGTATTTCGCGCGCATGCTGGACTTGCCGTTCATTGCGGTGATGCCGGCGACCACGTCCAAGGAAAAGATCGCGCAAATCGCCTTCTACGGTGGCCAAAGCCACCTGGTGGACGATCCGACCCAGATCTACGCCGAGTCCGAGCGTCTGGCGCGCGAACACGACGGGCATTTCATCGACCAGTTCACCTACGCCGAGCGTGCCACCGACTGGCGGGCGAACAACAACATTGCCGAGTCGATCTTTCAGCAGATGCGTTTCGAGCAGCATCCCGAGCCGAGCTGGCTGATTTCCAGTCCCGGCACTGGTGGCACCACGGCCACCCTGGGCCGATACGTGCGTTATCGCCAGCATTGCACCCGTGTGCTGTGTGCCGATGCCGAGCGTTCGGTGTTCTTCGATTACTACCAGACCGGCGATGCCAGCCTGCGGCTGGACCACGGCTCGCGTATCGAAGGCATTGGCCGGCCGCGCGTGGAAGCGTCGTTTCTGCCCAAGGTGATCGACGCGATGGTCAAGGTGCCGGATGCCCTGTCACTGGCGGCCATGCACTACCTGGCGGAGCGTCTGGGGCGGCATGTGGGTGGGTCGAGCGGGACCAACCTCATTGGCGCACTGATGGCCGCCCAGCATATGAAGGCGGCGGGGGAGACGGGGTCGATGGTGGCGATTCTGTGTGACAGCGGCGAGCGCTATGCCACGACCTATTACGATCAGGATTGGCTCAAGGCTCAAGGGTATGAGCTGAGTGGTTTGATGGCTGCGGTGGCAGCGACGGTGGAGCGGGGTGAGGCGCTGCCGGCGTCGGTACTGCGCGCCAATATCTGACACACAGAAGATCAAATGTGGGAGCGGCGGTGCGGCGATCCGACTTGCTCGCGAAAGCGGTGGATCAGCCAACACATATGTTGGATGTGAAACCGTCTTCGCGAGCAAGCCCGCTCCCACATTAGACTGGTATCAGGCTTCCAGGCCGAGGATATCCCGGGCCACTGCCTCGGCAATGCGAATCCCGTCAACACCCGCCGACAGAATCCCGCCCGCATAACCCGCGCCCTCACCGGCCGGGAACAAGCCCTTCACGTTCAGGCTCTGCAAAGACTCGTTACGGGTAATGCGCAGCGGTGAGGAGGTGCGGGTCTCGATGCCGGTCAACACCGCGTCGTGCAGCGAGTAACCACGAATCTGCTTCTCGAACGCTGGCAAGGCTTCGCGAATCGCTTCGATGGCGAAAGCCGGCAGTGCCAGCGCCAGATCACCCAGGGCAACACCGGGCTTGTAGGACGGCTCGACGCTGCCCAGTTCGGTGGACGGTTTGCCCGCGATAAAATCGCCGACCAGTTGCGCCGGGGCTTCGTAGTTGCTGCCGCCCAGCACGAAGGCGTGGGATTCCAGGCGTTCCTGCAGCTCGATACCGGCCAGCGGGCCGCCCGGATAATCGACTTCGGGGGTGATGCCGACGACGATGCCGGAGTTGGCATTGCGCTCGTTACGCGAGTACTGGCTCATGCCGTTGGTGACCACGCGGTTCGGCTCGGACGTCGCCGCCACCACGGTGCCGCCCGGGCACATGCAGAAGCTGTAGACCGAACGGCCGTTCTTGGCGTGATGCACCAGTTTGTAGTCGGCGGCGCCCAGTTTCGGGTGGCCGGCGTATTTGCCCAGGCGCGCACGGTCGATCAGCGACTGCGGGTGCTCGATGCGGAAACCCACCGAGAACGGCTTGGCTTCCATGAACACGCCACGGCCGTGGAGCATGCGGAAGGTGTCACGGGCGCTGTGGCCGAGGGCCAGGATCACGTGCTTGGAGTGGATCTGCTCGCCACCGTTGAGTTCGACGCCGACCAGTTGGCCATCGTCGATCAACACGTCGGTGACACGCTGCTGGAAGCGCACTTCGCCGCCGAGGGCGCGAATCTGCTCACGCATGTTTTCCACGACGCCGGTCAGACGGAACGTACCGATGTGCGGTTTGCTGACGTAGAGGATTTCTTCCGGGGCACCGGCCTTGACGAATTCGTGCAGGACTTTGCGACCAAGGAATTTCGGGTCCTTGATCTGGCTGTAGAGCTTGCCGTCGGAGAATGTCCCCGCGCCACCTTCGCCGAACTGCACGTTGGATTCCGGGTTGAGCACGCTTTTACGCCACAGGCCCCAGGTGTCCTTGGTGCGCTGGCGTACTTCGGTGCCGCGTTCGAGGATGATCGGCTTGAAGCCCATTTGCGCCAGCAGCAGCCCGGCGAAAATACCGCACGGACCGAAGCCGATGACGATCGGCCGCGCACTCAGGTCGGCCGGTGCCTGGCCTACCGCTTTGTAGCTGACATCCGGCGCCACGCTGACGTTACGGTCATCGACAAACTTGTGCAGTACCGCCGCCTCATCGCGAACTTCAAGGTCGATGGTGTAGATGAAGCACAGTTCGGAGGACTTTTTACGCGCATCGTAGCTGCGCTTGAACAAGGTGAAATCGAGCAGGTCATCGCTGGCAAGCCCTAAGCGCTGCACGATGGCAGGGCGCAGGTCTTCTTCGGGATGGTCGATCGGCAACTTGAGTTCGGTGATTCGTAACATGGCGGGATCCGGTTCGCGGGGCGCACAACTGCGCCAGGGCGTTTGAAGCCCGCGATTATAAGCCTCAAAGGCGCAGGCCCGTGAGGCTTAAACGATCAGTCGTCGCGCGATCCGCCGAAATACCCGCAGCCGCGCTGTACCTGACCGTCGATGCGCAGTTCGGCGCTCATGTGCTGGATGCTGCCGGTGCTGCTGTCGACGCAACGTTGCGGTGCAACCCACAGTTCGATGTGCTGGTTGTTGGCTTCGGTGCTGAGGTTGAAACGGCCATCGCCCAGTTGCTCCTCGACGTAAGGCACGGCCAACGGCGGCTGGCCGGCCCGGTCGAGGACCATGCCTTTGCCGCTGACTTTCACGCTCCACTCCGGGGTGTGGCCGGCGGCGCGCAGGATCATCAGCTTGAAATTCGGATCATCGCACGCGTTGCTCGAGCGCTCGACGCGGTACAACTGCTCCAGATCGAGCTGGCCGTCACCACCGCTGCCGGCCACAACCCGCCCGCGCACGTCGGCAAACAGCTTGCCCTGCTTATCCGCCAGGTTTGCGGCCTGCTGCAGGACGCTGGTACCGCCCGTGTCGTTGACCACGTAGCGGTTTGCCTGGTTACACGGCTGGAACAGCAGTTTGCCGTCTGCCGCGGTCAACTGGCCTTGCATGCGTGTCTGGCCGACATGGGAGTCGCTCTGCCGTTCACCGTCGAACAACTGGCAAGCGGCGAACAGCGGAAGCAGGGCAACGAGGACTAAGGAACGGGCAACACGCATCTTGGGGTCTCCTGACAAGTGCCGCCACGTTACTCAGGCAAGCCTGTGATCACAAGGCTTGTGTGTCAGGGATTGAGTTGCCGGGGGGGGCGTCGCAGCATAGTGGCGCAGTTGTCCAGGATCGGGCCCACTTCGGCGTGCACCAACACCTGTCCGTTTTCCCCAAACGGCTGTACGCATTGGGTGTACTGCGCGGAATCGCGGCATTGGCGGTGGTGTTCTGGCACTGGCAGCACTTCTTTTTTCAAGGGGCAGTGCCGGGTCTGCTGCAAACCGAACAGCAACCTTTCTACAGTGTGTTCTCATTGTTTTATCGGCAGGGTGGCGATGCGGTTGCGTTGTTCTTCAGCTTGTCCGGATTCATCTTTTTCTGGTTGTTCGGTCATGCCGTGGCGCGCAGAGAGCTGACCGCAAAACAGTTTTTCATCGAGCGTTTCAGCCGTATCTATCCGCTGCATCTGGCAACCTTCGGCGCTGTTGCACTGCTACAGATGGTCTACACAGGGGATACGGGAAACGCTTTTGTTTATCTGTTCAATGATGTCTATCACGGTGTGTTGAACATTTTTCTCGCCCCAGCGTGGGGATTGGAACAAGGCTGGTCTTTCAATGGCCCGGCCTGGTCGATCTCTGTTGACGTGCTGCTCTACGCGGCGTTCTTCTTGCTGTGGCGCTATTCACCTTTTCCAGCGCTGATCAGCTTTTTGTTGATCGCCGTGGCGGCCTGGATCTTTCCTGCACAGTACAAAATCACCCTTGGCGTGTTCAGTTTTTCTGCGGTGGCGTTGGTTATGTGTGGCTAGCGTGGCTGCTGCAACGGGCGCCAACACGTTGGGTGGGAGTTTGTTTGACGACAGGTTGTGCGGCGGGATGGTGGCTGTTTGGCGCTGATCAGCCGTTGATCAAGTTTGCGCTGTTGTTTCCTCTGACGATCATGACCATTGTGGCGTGTCATCAGTTGCTGGAACCGGTCGCCCGGCGTTTGGCGTGGCTGGGTGATATCAGCTACGCCTCCTATTTGCTGCACTTCCCGCTGCAAATTATCGCCGCGCTGCTGGCGGATAAATTCTTCCCGGGGCGTAGCGTCTTTTATCAACCGTGGACGTTGCTGCTGTTTTTTTTCGGTACTGATGGGTGCCAGCCTGATCTGTCATCGATGGTTCGAACGGCCGATGCAACAGTGGCTGCGACAGTTCGGGCGCGAGCGTCTGGCGAACGGTGTGATCGCTCGCCAGTAACGCGTCTGTCAGAAAGGACGGTCAGCCGACGTGAAAGGTCTGACCTGTTTGCAGGCCTTCCACGCTCTTTGCGTAGGCCAAGGCCACATCTACCGCAGGAACCGGCTTGTAGCCGCGGAAGTACGGGGCATAGCTGCCCATGGCTTCGACGAGGACAGTCGGGCTGATGGAGTTCACCCGCAGGCCGCGTGGCAGCTCGATGGCGGCGGCGCGGACAAAACTGTCCAGTGCACCGTTGACCAGCGAGGCCGAAACGCCGCTACGGATCGGATCGTGGCTGAGTACACCAGTGGTGAAGGTGAACGAAGCGCCGTCGTTGGCGAACTCGCGGCCAATCAGCAGCAAATTGACCTGGCCCATGAGCTTGTCTTTCAGGCCCAGGGCAAAGCTCTCTTCGGTCATCTCGTTGAGCGGTGCGAAGGTCACGTTGCCGGCGGCACACACCAGTGCATCGAATTTGCCGGTCTGCTCGAACAGTTTGCGTATCGAGGTGCTGTCGCTGATGTCCACCTGAAAGTCGCCGCTGGTGCGACCGATGCGGATGATTTCGTGGCGTTGCGACAGTTCCTTGTCGACGGCTGAACCGATGGTGCCGCCTGCGCCGATCAAAAGAATTTTCATGGGGACTGATCCTCGTGTGGGTTGAACGAGGTATCAGTTTAGGGTGGTTTTTTCTTCAGATAAGCGCACTAATAGGCAACCTTTGGTTTTCAAATGGAAACAATCCATGAGCGAGATGGATGACCTGGCCGCGTTCGCGGTGTTGATCGAGGCGGGGAGTTTTACCCTGGCGGCGCAGCAACTCGGTTGCAGCAAAGGCCAGCTGTCCAAGCGAATCAGCCAGTTGGAAGCGCAGTTTTCCGTGGTGTTGTTGCAACGTACCACCCGCCGCTTGAGCCTGACCGCAGCTGGCGCTGCGTTGTTGCCGCAGGCCCAGGCGCTGGTGGTGCAAGTCGAGCGGGCGCGCCAGGCCCTGGCGCGCCTGAAGGACGACATGGCCGGCCCGGTGCGGATGACAGTGCCGGTGTCGCTCGGGGAAACCTTCTTCGATGGCCTGTTGCTGGAGTTCTCCGCCAAGTATCCCCAGGTGCAGATCGAGCTGGAGCTCAACAACAGCTACCGCGAACTGTCTCGCGACGGCTTCGATCTGGCGATTCGTTCCGACGTGGCCATTGACCAGCGACTGGTGGCGCGTCCGCTGCTGGCTTGGCAAGAACTGACCTGTGCCAGCCCGGCTTACTTGGAGCAATACGGTGAACCGCAAACCCCCCAGGCGTTGGCCGAACATCGCTGCTTGCTCAACAGCCATTACAGCGGCCGCGAAGAATGGCTGTATCACCAGCAGCACGAGTTATTGCGGGTGCGGGTGTCGGGGCCGTTCGCCAGCAACCACTACAACCTGTTGAAGAAAGCCGCACTGGTCGGCGCCGGTATTGCACGTCTGCCGTCCTACTGCTTGCCAACAGAGCTGGCGGACGGGCGTTTGCGATGGCTGCTGCGCGACTATCAGACTCGCAGCATGCCGATGTACCTGGTGCATCCGTATCAGGGCGGTTTGCCCAAGCGCACGCAGGTACTGGCGGATTATTTGATTGGGTGGTTCAAGCGCAGTGGGGAGGCGCTGGATCGGCTGTGACAAAAACATCTGACACCGTATAGACCCTGTGCGAGCCTGCTCGCGAATGCGGTTCATCATTCAACATCTTTGTTGGCAGACACACCGCTTTCGCGAGCAAGCCCGCTCCCACAATGGATCTTCATTGTTAGTGAGGTTGTGGCAGGCATAAAAAACGGCCCGAAGGCCGTTTTTTGTTTACCGCAATGGCTCAACCACCGAGGTACGCTTCGCGCACTTTCGGGTCAGTCAGCAGTGCTTCACCGGTGCCTTGCATTACCACCCGGCCGTTCTCCAGCACGTAGGCACGGTCAGCGATTTTCAGCGCCTGGTTGGCGTTCTGCTCGACCAGGAACACCGTCACACCGTCCTTGCGCAGTTGTTCGATGATGTCGAAGATCTGCTGGATGATGATCGGTGCCAGGCCCAGCGACGGCTCGTCGAGCAGCAACAGCTTGGGCTTGCTCATCAGCGCACGGCCGATGGCGAGCATTTGCTGTTCACCGCCGGACATGGTGCCGCCGCGCTGGGCGAAGCGCTCTTTCAGGCGTGGGAAAAGTCCGAGAACCTTGTCCAGCTGTTCCTGATAATCGCCCTTGTCGGTGAAGAAACCACCCATGGAGAGGTTTTCTTCCACGGTCAGGCGGGAAAACACCCGGCGACCTTCCGGCACCACGGCAATGCTCTTGCGCATGATCTGCGAGGAGTCCTGGCCGATCAGTTCCTCACCCATGTAGCGGATGCTGCCGCTGTGGGCCTGCGGTGAACCGCAGAGCGTCATCAGCAGGGTCGACTTGCCGGCACCGTTGGCGCCGATCAGGGTCACGATCTCGCCCTGACGGACTTCGACGTTGACGCTGTGCAGGGCCTGGATCTTGCCGTAGAAGGTGGAAACGTTTTCGAACTGCAGCATTTACGCTTCCCCCAGGTAGGCTTTGATCACTTCAGGATTGTCGCGGATCTGTTCCGGCGTACCGTTGGCCAGGGGCGTGCCCTGGTTGATCACGACGATGTGGTCGGAAATGCTCATGACCAGTTTCATGTCGTGTTCGATCAGCAGCACGGTGACGTTGTGCTCTTCACGCAGCATGCTGATCAGCGCCTTGAGGTCCTCGGTTTCCTTCGGGTTCAGGCCGGCGGCCGGTTCGTCGAGCATGAGGATCCGAGGGCGGGTCATCATGCAGCGGGCGATTTCCAGGCGACGTTGCTGACCGTAGGCCAGGGTGCCGGCCGGACGGTTGGCGAACTCCTTGAGGTGAACCTTTTCCAGCCAATACTCGGCGTACTCCATGGCCTCGCGTTCGCTTTTGCGAAATGACGGGGTCTTGAACAGGCCGGACAAGAAGTTGGTGTTCAAGTGACGGTGCTGGGCTATCAAGAGGTTCTCGACCGCGGTCATGTCCTTGAACAGCCGCACGTTCTGGAAAGTACGCACCACGCCTTTGAG
Organism: Pseudomonas sp. P4_B4; assembly: GCF_056402255.1. Taxonomy (NCBI): domain Bacteria; kingdom Pseudomonadati; phylum Pseudomonadota; class Gammaproteobacteria; order Pseudomonadales; family Pseudomonadaceae; genus Pseudomonas; species Pseudomonas sp. P4_B4. Next base: position 14,462 of record NZ_JBFUHS010000005.1, on the reverse strand, counting down.
GGCGATCTTGTGGCCGGGCAGGCCCTCGATGGCCTCGCCGTCCAGCAGGATGCTGCCGCCGCTCGGCTTGTAGAAGCCGGTCAGGCAGTTGAACACGGTGGTCTTGCCGGCGCCGTTGGGCCCGATCAGTGCCACGACCTGCTTTTCCTTCACGCTCAGGGCTACGCCGTTGACCGCCAGCAAACCGCCGAAGCGCATGCTCAGATTTTCTACTTTAAGGATCTCGCGGCTCATTTACGCAGCTCCATGTGAGGACGTTGCATGGGCAGCAGACCTTGAGGACGCCAGATCATCATCAGCACCATCAAGGCACCGAACATCAACATGCGGTATTCGCTGAAGTCACGCATCAGCTCGGGCAACAGAATCATTACGACGGCCGCGAGGACCACGCCTAATTGCGAGCCCATGCCGCCCAGCACCACGATGGCGAGGATGGTGGCCGATTCGATGAAGGTGAATGACTCCGGCGTCACAAGACCCTGACGTGCGGCGAAGAAGCTACCGGCAAATCCGGCGAAGCAGGCGCCCAGGGTGAAGGCCGACAGCTTGATCACGGTCGGGTTCAGGCCCAAGGCACGGCAGGCGATTTCGTCTTCACGCAAGGCTTCCCAGGCACGGCCGATCGGCATGCGCAGCAGGCGGTTGATCACGAATAGCGCGAACAGCGCCAGCAACAGAGCCACCAGGTAGAGGAATACCACCTTGCTGACGGGGTTGTAGGTCAGGCCGAAGTACTCGTGGAAGGTCTGCATGCCTTCGGCGGCCGTTCTATCGAAGCTCAGGCCGAACAGCGACGGTTTGGGGATGTTGCTGATGCCGTTCGGTCCGCCCGTGAGGTCCGTCAGGTTACGCAGGAACAGACGGATGATCTCACCGAAGCCCAGGGTCACGATCGCCAGATAGTCACCGCGCAGACGCAGTACCGGGAAGCCCAGCAGGAAGCCGAACGTCGCAGACATCAGTCCGGCGATGGGCAGGCAGATCCAGAAGCTCAGGCCGTAGTAGTGCGACAGCAGCGCATAGCTGTAGGCGCCCACCGCGTAGAAACCGACGTAGCCCAGGTCGAGCAACCCCGCCAGACCGACCACGATGTTCAGGCCCAGACCGAGCAGTACATAGATCAGAATCAGCGTGGCGATATCCACCGCACCGCGCGAGCCGAAGAACGGCCACACCAGAGCGACCACGATCAACCCCATGATGACCCAGCGTTGGGTGCTGGGCAGGGTCATGAAGTGGCTGACCTTCGGCGAAACCAGCGAGCCTTTCGGCGCTGACTTCATCATGGTGCTCCACTGCTTGTCGAACAGCACCCGCAGGAACATCAGCACCGAACTGGCGGTGATGATGAACAGCGTGGAGGTACTGGCACCCAGTACTTCGAGGTTGATGCCGGCGATGGACAGTTTCAGACCGAGTACCGGATAGGCCACGGCCCAGACCAGCAGGGCGCTGAACAGCGCTTGTTTAAGATTCCTAGTCATACTTTCTCAATCTCCGGACGCCCCAACAGGCCGGTTGGCCGGAATAACAACACCAGAACCAGAAGGCCGAAAGCCACCACGTCCTTGTACTGGTCACCGAATATATCGGCACCGAATGCTTCCGCTACCCCCAGCACCAGACCACCGAGCATGGCGCCCGGAATGCTGCCGATGCCACCCAGTACCGCCGCGGTAAAGGCCTTGAGGCCCACCAGGAACCCGGCGTTCGGGTTGATCACGCCATACTGCATGCTGAGCAATACAGCCGCCACGGCCGCCAGGGCGGCACCGATAACGAAGGTCAGGGCGATGATGTTGTTGGTGTTGATGCCCAACAGGTTGGCCATCTTGATGTCCTCGGCACAGGCCCGGCAGGCACGTCCCAAGCGTGAACGCGAGATGAACTGGGTGAGGCAGAGCATCACCACCAGGGTCACCACGAACACCAGGATCTGCATGTAGGAAATCAGCACTTCCTGTGCTCCGCCCGGACCGAAACTGAAGCTGCCCGGAATCAGGTTGGGGATCGATTTGTCCTTGGAGTCCTGCGAGAGCAGTACGGAGTTTTGCAGGAAGATCGACATGCCGATGGCCGAGATCAGCGGGATCAGGCGGTTACTGCCCCGCAGAGGGCGGTAGGCGATCCGTTCGATGCTGTAGCCGTAGGCACTGGTTACAACGATGGTCGCCAGGAATGCGGCGGTCATCAAAAGTGGCAGAGAATGGATACCCAGCATGGCCAGTCCGGCAAGGACGATGAAGGCCACGTAGGAGCCGATCATGTAGACCTCGCCATGGGCGAAGTTGATCATTCCAATAATGCCGTAAACCATTGTGTAGCCAATGGCAATCAGGGCATAGGTGCTGCCAATGGTCAGACCATTAACCAGCTGTTGGAAGAAGTGATAGATCTCAGGCATTACAACGCTCCTAAAAACCTGATACGCATTTCACTGGTGGAGTCATGTTCCGGCCCGGGCTGTGTGGTCTGTAGCCACCTTCGCACGAGCGTTTGCCAGCGAACCGCTGGTGACGGTTTTAAGATTTTCAGGTAAGTCAGTTCCCGGATCGCGGGACTCTGACCCATTAACCTCGTAAAACAAAGCCCACTGCTTGCGCAGTGGGCTCTATTACTCACGGAGCCAGTTTACTGAGGCGAAACTTCGGTCTTTGGTTTACCGAAATGCCACTGATAAACCACGAACTTGAAGTCCTTCAGGTCGCCCTTTTCGTCGAACGACAGGTCGCCGGTCGGAGTCTTGAAGGTGCCTTTGTGAATGGCTTCAGCCACCTTGGCAGTGTCTTCGCTCTTGGCGGTCTTGATGCCTTCGGCGATCACTTCGACGGCCGAGTAGGCCGGGAACACGAACGGGCCGGTCGGGTCCTGTTTCTTGGCGGCGAACGCCTCAACCAGCGCCTTGTTGGACGGGTCCTGGTCGAAAGACTTCGGCAGGGTCACCAACAGGCCTTCGGAAGCGTCCTGGGCGATTTGCGAGATGGAGTCGTTGCCCACACCTTCAGGCCCCATGAACTTGGCGTTCAGGCCCTTTTCCTTGGATTGACGCAGGATCAGGCCCAGTTCCGGGTGGTAGCCGCCGTAGTAGACGAAGTCGACGTTGGCTTGCTTGAGCTTCTGGATGATCGAGGAGAAGTCCTTGTCACCCGCGTTGAGGCCTTCGAACACGGCAACCTTGACGCCTTTGCCTTCGAGGGTTTTCTTCACGGAAGTGGCGATGCCTTCACCGTATTGCTGTTTGTCGTGCAGCACAGCAACGATTTTCGGTTTTACGTGGTTGGCGATGTAGTTACCGGCGGCAGGGCCCTGGGCGCTGTCCAGACCGATGGTGCGAAACACCATTTTGTAACCCCGGGTGGTGATGTCCGGGCTGGTGGCAGCCGGGGTGATCATGATCACTCCTTCGTCTTCGTAGATGTCCGAAGCCGGTTGAGTGGAGCTGGAGCACAGGTGACCGACAACGAATTTCACACCATCGTTGACCACTTTGTTGGCGACGGCCACGGCTTGTTTAGGGTCGCACGCGTCGTCGTATTCCTTGACTTCGAGCATCTTGCCGTCGACACCGCCCTTGGCGTTGATCTGCTCGATGGCCATCTTGGCGCCGATGAACTGCATGTCGCCGTATTGAGTGACCGGGCCGGTTTTAGGGCCGGCGATGCCGATCTTGATGGTGTCAGCTGCGAACGAATGGCTGGCAACCCCGGCCAGAACCATAGCGGCAAACAGTTTGGAAATCTGCTTAGTAGCCTTAGTCATAGTGCTCCACTCTTACTGTTGTAGTTTTTATAGTCCTGGCGCCGTTGGCAGCAGAACCGGGTCAGATATCCACGACATCCCCCGGAAATGCCCCCCGGCAACTGTACCGGTACAGTGTAGAGCGCCGATTGTCAGCCTGGGAAGGCGGCGCCGGGGGACAAAACCTGCGAGTGTCGCTTTATTGAAAGAAAAAGACAGAATTGCGGCGGGGTGTTGAGGGGCTTATAGCCGGATTCAGTGCATTCCCTGGCTTTCCTGCGCTTTTCATTTCGGTCACTCAATTGCATCCGGGTTTTTCTGCCAGGCCACCGACGTTATCATTCGCGTCGATTTCTTTTCCGGACAGTCCCATGAATCAAGAACCTAGCACCCTCTATGCCAAGCTGCTTGGTGAAACCGCATCTATTACCTGGAAAGAGCTGGAGCCGTTCTTCGCCAAGGGTGCCCTATTGTGGGTCGATCCCGGCCTGGATTTGATCGCCGCCGCCGAGGCTGTGGCCCAGGATGAAGGGGAGAAAGTGGCTGCCTGGCTGGCCGCTGACAAGCTCGCCAAACTGTCTGAAACGCGGGCGCTGGATCTTTTTGAACGTGATCCGCAGTTGTGGGCCGTGGTTGTTTCGCCGTGGATTCTGGTCCAGGAAAGGGTGCAGGCTTAAAAGGTTGCACCTGATTGGTGCGGTCCTTTCAAGGAAAAAGTGTGTAGCCGAGTAGCGTGATGGCATGTTGCCGTAGAGAAAGGCCACAGCTTCACGGTGACGTAAACGTAACGGGAACAGTTGGGAGGGCAACTGAACGTTTGCTCAATTGTTTCTGGATGTTGAATTGCGGTGATTGTGAGGCCGCCTTCGCGAGCAGGCTCGCTCCCACAGGGATCGCATTCTTCCAGAGGGAACACGGTCAACTGTGGGAGTGAGCCTGCTCGCGATAGGGGCGACGAGTTTTCGCGTCTTATTAAGCCGTCTTGCCCGTATGGTTATTCAGCGAAATGACCTTGGTCTTGCCAATGCGGTGACGGTAGATCTCGCGCAGGTACTTGATCGATTTTTTCACGCAATCCCGGGACAGGCGGATGTCGTTGATCGAGACAAATTTTTCCTTGTCGTTGATCAGCTCACGGTACTTCTTCTCGTACATCGGCTTGATCGCGTACCAGTTGGTATCGAGGATCTTCGCCGGGTTCTCGAATTCGTTGAGCAGTTCGTCGATCCGGTCTTCGTCGAACTGTTCGTTGATGATGAAGTCCAGGATCGAGTTGTCCAGGGTCTCGTCGAAGCGGTACGGGTTTTTCGCGAAGCAACGCTTGATGAAGGCCACGATCAGCGTCAGAAAATCGTCCGACAGGCACGGGCTCTTGGCGATCAGTGTGGTCAGCGACAGGTTGGCCGAGGCACCGATCACCAGCGCGTAGCGCTTGAGCGTGGTGTTGGGGAACAGACTGTTGAGGTGCGTCTTCAGCCGGTTCAAATCCATGTAGGACAGCTTGTAGTCCTTCGGCAAGGAAACGATCGACACCACCGACGAGCAATTCTTGAAGAAGTGCAGGTCGTGCAGGGCCGCCGCGTCGTAACCCGAGTTCTTGTACTGCTCCAGCGACGCGCGATAGCGCTTGGATTCGATCGGCAACAGGCTGATGCCTTCGATGGCCTGGGTGACCTTGTTGAAGTGCGGCAGGTCGATCGAACGGAAGAACAGGTCATCAATATTCAGGCGCTGCGGCTCTTTCTCGAACACCTTGAACTTGTCGCTGCTCGGCGGCGGGGTTTCCGGCACCACGGACTCGGCGTAGGCAATCGCCACCGGGCCGGCCAGGCTCATGAACAGGTCGTTGGCGTCCAGGCGGATGGTTTCGCCGATGTCGATGCCGGCGCGACGGAAATAGTTCTGGTCGTAGTCGGTGGTCACCGCCTGGGCCGTCAGAATGTTGAAGATCTGCTGCGAGATGTATTGGTTGGCGTGCTTTTCCATGGCATTGACATCGATGTTCTGGATATTGCCGTCATCGTTCTCTTCGGCGTAACGCATGATGTCGTTGGAGATCAGCATCATCGCGTTCCATGGGCGGATGCGGCCCATGACGCTGGCTTCGCTGCTGTCTTCGTTGGCAAAGTTGTAGGAGAAGTCCCACTCTTCCGACAGGTATTTGCACAGCAGGCGGCCGGCGTTGATGTGCAGCGCCTCGGACATTTCACTGCGGTGATCGGAAATGTTCGGCAGTACACAGATGCCACTGGTGAAAATCGGTTCGAAGACGAAGGAGTGGCCGCTCTTGCTGTCGTGCTCGTCCATCGGTTTGGTGTCGAACGTCTTGTTCATGTACGAATGCTGCTGGGCCAGGCCGAATTCCGAGGCCATGCCCGAGCCGGTACCGCCGCCGGCACTGAAGATCGAGAAGTACAGGCGCGACTGGTTGGCCTTGATGCCGCAGCTGTCGATCAGGTACGAGTGAATCATTTTCCAGTCAGGGCTGGAGAAACGCTGGGTGTCCTTGTTCAGGATGATCTTGGCCAGGTACTGGCCGAGGATCGGTGCGTTACCGGCACCACCGGCGTGGACTTCCGACAGGTCCATGATTTTCATCTTGCTGTAGTCGCGCAGGAAGCCGCTTTTTTCGCCCTTGCGCGAGAAGCGGATGCGTCCGGCGATGTCTTTGTCCAGGTCGCCGAGCATCACCAGCGGCTCGACCAGAAACACCGGTTTGGTGTTTTTGTTCTGGCCCAGGCGCAGGTTGTTGCGGATCCACTGGGCCGGGCTGTAGCCCTTTTCGGCAAAACGCTTGTCCGGCGACAGGCGATCTTCGTTGTTGAATTCGTTGAGGTAGAACTTGCGGGCGTTGTACACCAGCTCCGCCACGTCCAGCGCAATGTTCGAGCCGCAGCGGCCCAGGCCGATCAGGCACACCGACGGGAATTCCTGATCGTTGTGCTGTTCGCTGTCGCCTTCCAGATGCGGTGCGCGCGGGAACACCACGTCGCGCAGGCCGTCGAGGTTGTCGAGGATGCGGTCGGTGTTGGTTTCGGTAAAGTACAGGTATTGCTGGGTCGCCAACGGGCGGGATTGAATCAATGGCTTCGGTGATGACGGGCCGTTGGCCGCGGGGCTCAACGTCAGATCGGTTACTGCAGTGGCCGGGTTGTTTTTAGAAGTCATGGTTCGCCATCTACCTGGGCTGATTGGTTGGCCGACTCGCTGTCGTCGAACCGTCACGGAATAGAATCGCGTCTTTTTTCAGCGCGTACCTGGACCATGCCTTGGTCTTTAGCCTGAGCTTCACTCGGGGTGAATCCTTTCCTAAGTCATGATGAATCGGCCAATATTCGGTGATCTTTAATCAAGAAGAGGCAAAATGATGTCAACGCTACCTTCGCTAGGGTTTGCCGGGATCGGCCTGATGGGGCTGCCAATGTGCCGGCACCTGCTGGCCGCGGGTTATCCGCTGGCGGTATGGAATCGCAATCCGGAGAAGTGCAAGCCGCTGGTAGAGGCAGGCGCCCGCCAGGTCGCCAGCCCGGCCGAACTGTGCCAGCACGCTGACGTGGTGATGCTGTGCCTGGCGGATACGTCGGTGGTACGCGAGGTAGTGTTTGGTCCGGCAGGCATTATCGAGGGGGCGAAAAAAGGCCAGTTACTGGTGGATTTTTCCAGCCTGGAGCCCAACGCCACGCGGGAAATGGCCGCAGAACTCGCCGCTAAAACCGACATGGGCTGGCTCGACACGCCGGTATCCGGTGGCGTGGTTGGGGCTGAAGCCGGGAGCCTCGCAATCATGGTGGGTGGTGATGTGCAGGATCTGGAACGGGTCCGGCCCGTGCTGTTGAACCTGGGGCAACGTGTGACACACATGGGCGGCGTCGGGGCAGGGCAGGTGACCAAGGCGTGCAACCAGATGATCGTCGCCTGCAATGCCTTGGTGATTGCCGAAGTGGTCGCGCTGGCGGAGCGTTCCGGGGTTGATGCCAGCCTGATCGCCGAAGCGCTGGCCGGCGGCTTTGCCGATTCGAAACCCTTGCAGATCCTCGCCCCGCAGATGGCGGAAAACCGTTTCGAGCCGGTTAAGTGGCACGTGCGCACTTTACTCAAGGATCTGGATACAGCAGTGAAGTTTTCCCGTGAGCAAGGCTCGGCGACACCGATCAGTGGTCTGGCCGCGCAATTGATGCGCCTGCATGGGAGTCAGGGTTTTTTGGAGAAAGACCCGTCTACATTAGTGCAGATGTACCGTGAGCCAGGCTCAGCGTCGTGACGGTGTAGGCGTGCTTGCGCTGGTTGATTTCGTTCAGTACCGGATGCAACTCGGCCAGTGGCACTGGCCGGCTCAGCAGGGATGAGTAGCCGGGCCGAAGTCATCGATTGGCGCTATTACTCAGGCGATTTGCTTCTGAGGCGTCTCGAATGCGGGTTGCAGGGCCGGCAAGCCGAAAGCGGCACGGGCCGCGTCGCAATCGGGATTGGCCAGGCCATCGCCCCAGGAAGCCTCGAACTCCCGACAGGTGCTGGAGCGTTTTTCGTAAATCGAGCATTGCACTGTACTGCCCACGTCTCCCACCAGACTGGTGCAGCGTACGGGTTTGCAGCCGGTGCCGAGCATCGCGACCCGACTGGGGCTGATCTGTTCGACAAGCTCATCGGGTACCGTCCCTCCGGACGAGGCGCATTCACCCCAGAAAAATGACACGCGAAAATGAGAACAGCAGGCACCGCAATTCAGACACGGACTGGCTTCGGACATGGGCGATTATCGTAAGGAGGAGTGGAGACACAGGGGGAAACAAGGTCGCTATTCTAGGCTTCGCTAACGGCTTGGGAAGGGGGAGTGAAAGGTATTTTTCATCGGCCGGACGGACTGCGAAATACCCGCCCGGCGAAAGCTCCTACAGGGTGCGCCCCATGGGTTGGTATCAGCCTGGCGAATAATGAAAGACAGTCGTGGTCGGCCTGTCTAGATTGCAAAGTCCGGGGGCAGTGACGCCCCAATAACAATAAAAGAGACGGACCCATGCAGAACTCGACCCAAGCGGCCAATGCCTGGCGCATTCTGTTCCTGTTGTTCCTGGCCAACCTGTTCAATTTTTTCGACCGCACCATCCCGGCCATCATCATCGAGCCCATTCGCATGGAATGGCACCTCAGTGATTTCCAGTTGGGGATCATCGGGACGGCATTCACCATCGTCTACGCCATTGCCGGCTTGCCGCTGGGGCGCATGGCCGATACCGGTTCGCGGAGCAAACTGATGGGCTGGGGGCTGGCGGTGTGGAGCGGGTTGACCGCCGTCAACGGCATGGTGGGCAGTTTCTGGAGCTTCCTGATCGTGCGCATGGGCATCGGCATCGGCGAAGCCAGTTACGCGCCAGCCGCCAACTCGCTGATCGGCGACTTGTTTCCGGCTCACCGCCGGGCGCGGGCCATGGGGATCTTCATGCTGGGGCTGCCATTGGGGCTGTTGCTGGCGTTCTTCACCATCGGCGCGATGGTCAAGGCCTTCGATAGCTGGCGCGCGCCGTTCTTTATCGCGGCGGTGCCCGGGCTGATCCTGGCGATCTTCATGTTTTTCATCAAGGAACCGAAGCGCGGCGCCGCCGAGAGCGTTCAGGTTTCGCAGGAAAAGATCGATCGGCCGATCCGTCGGGTATTGGCTGTGCCAACCTTCCTGTGGTTGGTGATGGCCGGCCTGTGTTTCAACTTCGCCACCTATGCCTGCAACTCGTTTCTGGTGCCGATGCTGCAACGCTATTTCCTCATGCCGTTGCAGGATGCCGCGGTCGCCACCGGGGTTATTGTCGGTGTGACCGGGCTGTTCGGCCTGACCCTGGGTGGCTGGATCGCGGACAAGATTCACCAGCGGGTCGCCAACGGGCGACTGTTGTTTGCCGCCTTCAGCCTGGTGATTTCGACGGTTTGCACCGCGTGGGCGCTGCATTCCGGGCGAATCGAGATCGGTGTGTTCGTCGCCGTGTTCAGTCTCGGTTGGCTGTTCGCCTACAACTTCTATACTTGCGTGTACACGGCGATTCAGGATGTGGTCGAGCCGCGGTTGCGGGCAACGGCGATGGCGCTGTTCTTCGCCGGGCTGTACCTGTTGGGCGGTGGCCTGGGACCGGTGGTGGTCGGAGCCTTGTCGGATCACTTCGCCCACACGGCGATGCTCGCGGCGGGTGCGCAACAGATGACTGAGGCGTTTAAAGCGGTCGGCCTGCATGACGCGATGTATCTGATTCCGGTGGCGCTGTTGTTCACCGTGCTGTTTCTGTTCCTGGCTTCGCGGTGTTTCGTGCGCGATGCCAAGCGGATGAAGGAAGGGTTGGTGGCGGTGAGTGAGCCTGAAGGTTCTGCGGTGACTGCTTAACTGCTATCGCGAGCCTGCTCGCGAAGGGGCCATGAGCATCACAACAAAAACCAGATAAACAAAAAGGCCCGCATCGCTGCGGGCCTTCTTTTTATACCGGTGGAGGAGCGGTATTAACCCGCCACCAACACCCGAATCGCTTCCAGTCGCAGCGCAGCCTTGTCGAGCATGGCCAGGCCTTGCTCGCGTTGTTTGCGCAGGGCCACCAGTTCGCTATCGCGCACGGTCGGGTTGACCGCTTGCAACGCGGTCAAGCGCGCAAGTTCTTCCTCGGTATCGGCGGCCAGGCGACGCTGCGCCTCGGCGACACGCTCAGTGTGGCGCGGCAGGATCTTCGCCTCACCGGCATTGATCCGCGGCGTCAGTTGGTCACGCTGGGCCTGGATGAACTTGTTGGCGCTGGCACGTGGCACGCTTTCGAGCTGATCGTTCAAGGTTTCGAATGACACGCGGGCCGACAGGTCGTTGCCATTGGTATCGAGCAGGCAGCGCAGGGCGGCCGGTGGCAGGTAGCGGCCCAGTTGCAGTGAGCGTGGGGCAACCACTTCGCTGACATACAACAGTTCCAGCAACACGGTGCCCGGCTTCAGCGCCTTGTTCTTGATCAGCGCCACGGCGGTGTTGCCCATGGAGCCGGACAGCACCAGGTCCATGCCGCCCTGAACCATCGGGTGCTCCCAGGTGATGAACTGCATGTCTTCGCGAGACAGCGCCTGGTTACGGTCGTAGGTGATGGTCACGCCTTCGTCGTCGCCCAGCGGGAAGCTGGCGTCGAGCATTTTTTCGCTCGGCTTGAGGATCAGCGCGTTCTCCGAATGGTCTTCGCTGTCGATGCCGAAGGCGTCGAACAGGGTTTCCATGTAGATCGGCAGCGCGAACTGATCGTCTTGCTCAAGGATATCTTCCACCAGCGCATCGCCTTCGCCCGCGCCACCGGAGTTCAGCTCCAGCAAACGGTCACGACCAGTGTGCAATTCGACTTCCAGACGCTCACGCTCGGTGCGGGCTTCGTCGATCAGCGCTTGCCACTCGCCATCGTCGGCTTCTTCGAGCAGCGGCAGCAGGCGCGGGCCGAACTGGTGCTGTAAGGCGTTGCCGGTCGGGCAGGTGTTGAGGAATGCGTTCAGTGCTTCGTGGTACCACTGGAACAGGCGCTCTTGCGGGCTGGTTTCCAGGTACGGCACGTGCAGTTCGATGATGTGCTTCTGGCCGATCCGGTCCAGACGACCGATGCGTTGTTCCAGTAGGTCCGGGTGGGACGGCAGGTCGAACAGCACCAGGTGATGGGAGAACTGGAAGTTGCGACCTTCACTGCCGATTTCCGAGCAAATCAGCACTTGCGCACCAAACTCTTCGTCGGCGAAGTAGGCGGCGGCGCGGTCACGCTCGAGGATGTTCATGCCCTCATGGAACACCGTGGCCGGGATGCCGGAACGCACGCGCAGGGCGTCTTCCAGGTCCATGGCGGTTTCGGCGTGGGCGCAGATCACCAGTACTTTGGTGCGCTTGAGCATCTTCAGTTGATCGATCAGCCACTCGACACGCGGGTCGAACTTCCACCAGCGTTCTTCTTCGCTGGCGTCCGGTTGGGCCTGGAAGCTGACTTCCGGGTACAGCTCGGCGTGATCGCCCAGCGGCAGTTCGAGGTATTCGTCCGGGCACGGCAGCGGGTACGGATGCAGCTTGCGCTCCGGGAACCCCTGCACGGCAGCGCGGGTATTGCGGAACAGCACGCGGCCGGTGCCGTGGCGGTCGAGCAATTCACGCACCAGGCGCGCGCTGGCTTCGGTGTCGCCATCGTTGACGGCGGCCAGCAGGGCTTCGCCTTCGTTGCCGAGGAAACCGTGGATGGTCTTGTGGGCTTGCGGCGAAAGGCGCCCCTTGTCCAGCAACTCCTGAACGGCTTCAGCCACCGGGCGATAGTTTTCGCTCTCGGCGCGGAAGGCTTGCAGGTCGTGGAAACGGTTCGGGTCGAGCAGGCGCAGACGGGCGAAGTGACTGTCCTGGCCCAGTTGTTCCGGGGTGGCGGTCAACAGCAGAACACCGGGAATGGTTTCGGCGAGTTGCTCGACCAGGGAATACTCAGGGCTGACCTGGTCTTCGTGCCACACCAGGTGGTGAGCTTCGTCGACCACCAGCAAGTCCCAGCCCGCCGCGAACAGCGCGTCCTGGGCTTTCTCGTCGTCCACCAGCCACTCAAGCGCGACCAGCGCGAGCTGGGTGTCTTCGAACGGATTGCTGGCATCGCTTTCGATGAAGCGCTCTTCGTCGAACAGCGCAACCTGCAGGTTGAAGCGGCGGCGCATCTCGACCAGCCACTGGTGCTGCAGGTTTTCCGGAACCAGGATCAGCACGCGGTTGGCGCGGCCCGAGAGCAATTGGCGATGGATCACCAGGCCGGCTTCGATGGTTTTACCCAGGCCCACTTCGTCGGCCAGCAGAACCCGTGGCGCGATACGGTCGGCGACTTCGCGGGCAATGTGCAACTGGTGCGCGATGGGTTGCGCACGCACACCGCCCAGACCCCACAGCGAGGACTGCAACTGACGGCTGGTGTGTTCCAGTGTGTGATAACGCAGGGAGAACCAGGCCAACGGGTCGATCTGGCCGGCGAACAGACGGTCGCTGGCCAGGCGGAACTGAATGAAGTTCGACAGTTGGGTTTCCGGCAGGGTGACCACTTCGTTCTGCCCGTTGAGGCCGTGGTAAACCAACAGGCCATCAACGTCATCGACTTCGCGGACGGTCAGCTTCCAGCCTTCGAAGTGAGTGATGGAGTCACCCGGCGAAAACCGCACACGGGTGAGGGGCGCATTCCTTAGCGCGTACTGGCGAGTGTCGCCAGTGGCCGGATAGAGCACGGTCAACAAGCGGCCGTCCTGTGCCAGAACGGTGCCTAAACCCAGCTCGGCTTCGCTGTCACTGATCCAGCGTTGCCCCGGTTGATACTGCTGCGCCATGCTGCCTGACTCCCACCTGAAAAAGCGGGCTATCTTAACGGAATGAGGGCTTCAGGGCCAAAGGACTCTCAGAAAAACTCACAGTCATACGTTAGTCCACCTGTGCATGACGCGCCGCTCGGTGCACTAATGAGTGCCAAATGAGTCACAGTTTGCGACCGATGGCTCAAGTCGCCATCCCCGCAGCCGACAGCCTGCCGACAGGAGACTGAAAACCATGCTGCCACCGATGCTCCCCCTGAGTGCCGTGCCGATCACTTCACAGACCGACCCGATCCGTCAGCGCCCGGATATTCCACCGGTGGTGCCGGTGCAGGAAAGCTCCAGTGAAAGCACCATCGACCTGCAAAAGCGCAATCCTGAAGAGGACGGGTTAGTGCTGCGCGAGGAACAGCGGCGCAGGCAGGAGCAGGAACGGCGCCGCCGTGAAGCCGACAATGACCCCGAGGCGCACCTGGCGATTCCCGGGGATGAACTCAATGCCGACAACACCGTGCCGGTGGCGCCGCTGATGGAAGATCAGCCGCGGCAGGGGCTGTGGGTCGATATCGAGATTTGAGCGCAGGCTGGTCAGCGCGACCGTCAGGCCGCATTATTGGGGCAGGGTTGCCGAAATATACGGCGGCTTAAACTCATTTCAAGCGATGCACTGACCGCCATGAGCCAAGACGACAAACTGATTGACCTCAATGCTGAGCGCGCCAAGCGTGTTCATGACCTCAATGACAAGCGGCTCAATGAAGTTCGCCAGGCGTTCGAGCAGGCCATGCCGTTGGGCAAGGCCAAAAAAAAGCCGAAAAACAAACCGAAAAAACGCTGAAATCCCCCGCATTCATTGATGTGGGTCAAATTTTTCCCTTCCTCTTGCCCAGTCTCGGGCGACATTGATCCCGGTCAATATTCTCTCCTGCCCGTTTGGTTAACTTAGCCCTATCGCAACAGGGCAGGTACAGGAGACGCGTCATGTTTTTCGACAACGTGGTGATCGCCGGAGTGCTGACTGTCGGCCTCATGTTTGTATTTTTTGCAGGGTTCGGACTTTTTATCTGGAAGGATTCGCACAAGCGGAAGTAACCGCAGTTCTTTCTGGATGTAATGAGCACGCAAGGCATTTTGGGCAACTTCGGTTGCCCTTTTTTTGTGCGCCCAGCATGGGCGCAATCTTGCGGGTGAAAGTCCCGTCGTAAGCTGACCACAGCGAACGAAGTGAAGCGCAACTGCATGAGGGCGACCGAGTGTGGGGAGGAAGCGTGAATCGAAACCGCGAGCCGATGGACAAGAACCGGATATAAGGCGAAGCCGATCAGGGCGAGCGAGCAAAAGATCGCGAAGCTCTTGTGGTCAAGGATCAGGCTGCGTAAATCCAGGCTGCGTAAATCCGGCGGTTGTGCGGGGAA